>NZ_JAUBQS010000084.1:0-20273 GCF_036701355.1 Microcoleus sp. Pol12B3 | reverse complement strand
GTTTTTGAGCAACATCTTGCCTTCTGTTAAAAGGCGACTACTTTTAGCTGCACTCATTTTTTAGTCTAAACTACAGTGATAGAATTGAGGCAGCATTTTAATCGCGGTCTTGTTGAAATAATAAGACCTTATTTTTTACCATAATCTGGAGGCTGAATTAAGGTTTATTTTTTGGCGAAAAAAGTCTGTTGTCAATAAGCTGGGAATTTTTTCACCTTGTCTGAGTCCTATAACCCTTAATTCATCTTGGTTTGGGGGCGCTTGTCGCCCCCTGAAAGCGGATAGATTCGCTGCATCGCCTGAAGCTGCTGGGAAATGAGTATTAGATAAATTTATCTGTAAACTAGGAGTTGTGTTTATCTGACGAGTAATACTGTGGACGCTGAAGCTAGGAAAAAATTGAGCAAAGTTGTGAAGCTAGAGCGTGGCGACCTGAGTTTTAGCGCTTTTGGTAGGTTATTGGGAGCCTTTGGGGCTGCTGTTGAGTATTGGGAAAAAGGAGAGGTTATCCCCGATATGGTGGCGGATGTACGCGAATTAACGCAGATAAATGTTGACATGATTTACCCACCGGGTGTGAGAGGGAGTATTTAAGGGGGATTTGGTATTACTCAACTATCGCCCCATCTAAGCTTGTTTTTCTTAAATCTGTTCTCGCTAAATTTGCACCTCTTAAGTCAGCACCTGTTAAGCAAATATTGCTTAAATCTGCATAACTCAAATCAGCACCTCTGAGATTAGCATCCGATAAATTCGCTCCTGATAAATTCGCCCTCACAAGTTGCGATTTACTCAAATTGCTGCCACTCAAATTTGCCGATTGCATCTGTGCTGCTATTAAGTTAGCTTTACTTAAATTAGTGTCGCTGAGGTTAGCCAAATTCAATTTAGCATAACTCAAATCAATGTTTTCCAAGCAAAGTTGGCTCAATTGCGCGCATCGCAAGTTGGCATTAATAAAAAATCTGTCTCCAATCGCATAACGGCGCAGCAATTGGTCAGCTTCCAGCCGAATTAAAACAGGTTCGCAAGTATTTTGGTAGCACCACGATGTCTCCAGCAAACGGGCGGCTGCTTCAATTGCTACCTTGTCGCATTTAGGGAGCACCAAACTATTGCACCCATCCCACTCACCGTTGAGCATGAATGCCATCTCAGAAGCTGCTGCACTTGAGTCGCATAGCAAAACGGTTTCGGGTTTGGGTTGCAGCCAATTAATTAAGGCGATCGAACTCTTGTTTTTCAATGTAGATTCAGGATTGGTGTGTCTTTCTTAATTATAGGTAAAAATATTGAAAACAGTATGCACAAATTCGCGGCGGCTTCAGAGAATGAATTAATTGTGTTTGGTGCAGCCAGACCAGGATACCGCGATGCAGAAATTGCTCGCTGGATTGAATTTATGCAGGGGCATAATATCAAGCAAGTTTGCTGCTTGCTGGCTCAGACCCAACTCATCCGCTACACTGACTTACTGGGAACATATAGGAACATCTTTGGGTGCGATCGAGTTTGCTGGGCACCGATTCCAGACTTTGAATTGGTCGATCGCGATATTTTAATCGATCGAATATTACCGTTTTTGGAATCTGCAAATAGCAAAGGCGAACGGGTGGTAGTTCACTGTTCTGGGGGGATCGGACGTACAGGTCAGGTTTTGGCTGCTTGGTTGGTCAGCGGGCGGGGATTGTCTAACAAACAGGCGATCGCAGCAGTAAAAAAAACCGGCAGAAATCCCTATGAAGCAGCGATCGTAGCTTGTTTGAAAGGTCGAAACCCCTGGCTAGTGGTTGAAGAACTTAATGCTCTATTAGATGATTGTCGCCTTGCTGCGAGAAATGATATATAGCACTATACCAACTATATATATGTGCCAATTGAGTAACTCCTAAAAGATTTAAAAGACTCAGCTTCCTACGATCGAACTCAGGCATCGCACAAATGAGTGTTTTGGCTGTCACCCTTAGCCTATCCCCTGGCGTTTTTGCGAATATTACAGAACAAATAATGCACTTACAGCAGCGCAAGATCCTTAAAGCAACGGCGCGTTAACTCGATTCTTGCGGATGCGTCATTATTGTTGCGGATGTTAATGTTTGTAGCAAAAAAGTAAACATTTTTATTATTCTCTAAATAACCTACATACCAGCCAATTTCCTGCCCGGTTTGTTCTCCAAAGCTTACCCAGCCTGTCTTTGCTCTAATGATATAATCGGGAGTTTTTTCGACAACTATGATGTCTTTAACCAGAGACAGCGATCGCTCAGAAAAGGGTAAGTCATTTTTGTAAAGACGGCGGAGAAATTGAATTTGCTCGTTGGGTGTGATTCGCAGTTCTCCCTCTAACCAAAATTTGTCAATATCGTCTTTGTTACCGATTTTTTGGTTGCCATAACCGACTTTAGCTACCCATTTTTGCATTTGTTCGTGTCCCACTCGGCGGGCGAGAACTTGGTAAAACCAAACGGCGGAAAGTTTTATGGCTTCTCTCATATTCAAGTCTCGATTCCATCCGGAAATTTGCCTTTGAATTCCATCCCAAGTTAGAACGGCAAGCTCATCTGAAATTACCCCTGTTTCTAAGGAAATCAGAGAGTTGAGAATCTTAAATGTAGATGCGGGTAAAAAAGCTGTGGCGTTACGTTGCGGGTTGTGTTGATAAAGCCGATCGCTATTCAAATCGTAAATCGCAATCGAACCTTCCACTCCTAGCTCTTGAAAGTGCCGTCCAAAATTAATTGTCTGAGCCAAATCTCCTCCGCGAGGTGAAGATTTTGGCACTATAGGTGGCACGGTCAAGGCTGATTGCAGTGGCTGAACTAAAACTGAAATAGTGCAGCCTAATACAATTAAAATAACAGCGATCGCACGATATATTCGGTTCATAAACTTCGATAATTTAGCCAAATCACAGACAGTAATGTCACAGGGGCGATCGACTTGTAAGGTGCGTCTGACTTACGCTGTGTAAGAAACAATAAAGGTTTGCCCCTGACGCACCCTACTATATATGTGCCGCGTAATTTCTCACCTACAAAACTGCCATAATAGTTAACGCGACCAAACAGCTTAACTGAATTACTAAGCTGAACAACCGAAACTTTGGATCGAGGCCAGCGATGTGAATCGCTGAATGTACCAGCCGAAATAGAATGTACACAACAATCAGCAAATCTACTGCTGTTCCTGAAACACCCCTAACGGTTAGAAGAAAAACAACTCCTAAATACAAAGGCAGGTTTTCTATCAAGTTGGATTGTACTCGAAATAGTCGCCAAAGTAAGCTGTCATCGTTCTGTGTGCCGAAATCTTTTACAGATCCACCCGCAGATAGATGCCGAATTCTGACAGTCAGCAGCATAACAACAACTGCGATCGTCCACAAAATGAAAATTGCTAAACCCCAGAGAGGGAAAGTCATATTTGTCGGTTCACTGTGCATCATCTTTCTACCTTGCGAAACTGCGGTTAAGACTTTAGAAAAGTTATATCAAATCCTGTAGCATCGGAATTGTCAAATCCAGCCAACAGTCAACGCTCACCGACGGTGTAACCGGAATCCATCTAATTCATCTGCGTTAATCTGTGTTGATCTGCCCTCATCAGCGGTTAAAAAAAGAGAATGTATAAACCGCAGATGACAAGAGATTGAACCAGATTCACGCAGAGGTAGAGAGGTCGAGAAGAGAGATATGAATAATTCGGATATTCTGAGTGTTTTCCGAAATGGATAGAGCGCCTACCAAGCTCAAAGCAGCATCTAACCGACAAGCTGACGCTAACTAGAGTGCGATCGCATCTCCTGAGTGTCAATTCCCGCCACTAGCAACCGAGCGTTTACAGATGGTTTTCGGCAAGACGATCGCACCATTGTATCGAGCAAGTGTTCGATCGCACCCGGTAGATTCTGGCAAAAACCAGTGTGTACGCGCGATGTCTGAACGATCGTACTGCGGGGTGCTACGAGCCAGTGAAACCGCTCTCTGTGGGGAAGTTGACCGATCGCACCAGATTCCTTGCCACCTGCACAAATGATGGGAATGACTGCTAGGTGATTGCGAATCATTTCCAGATCCAACGTTGAGTCGATCGCCATCAAGCGCTGTTCATCTATTTCGATACGGGCTTCGAGGAATTTTTTCGTACCGCAGGAAACGATCGCCCCGACGTTGATAAACTCCTCGCGCTCGACTTTGGGAACGACGCGGATAATGGCATAATCATACAGAAATCGATCGGGCACTAATCGCTTCCTCCAAAAAAATATGTGGTGATTCTAGCCGATTTAGCAGGTACTCAATATAAGCATCCCGATGTTGATTGCTATCGCTGAAAGGAGAATCTCCCACCAGCCAAGTATCAGGAATTAGTTTAACGATGTTGCGAATGATGTCAGGGGTTAGCGTTTGACTCATCTTTGAATTTGCCGCTTCCAGGGTGCTGGCAAAACGCAGCAGAACGTGGTCTTTGATTGGAGGGAAACGATCGCGGCTGCGCGAGAGATAATCTTTCCAGGTGTGGTGGAAGTAGAGGGCCGCACCGTGATCGATCAGCCAAAGCCGTCGGTGCCATACCAGCATATTTGCATTGCGCGGCGTGCGATCGATGTTAGTCACAAAAGCATCGAACCAGACGATTTCTGAGGCCAGATCCGCCTCAGACTTGCCCGCTATCGGGTCAAAAGTGATGGAGCCCGGGAGATAGTCGAGGGCGAGGTTGAGACCAGCACTTGCTCGGATCAAATCTTGAATTTCCGGGTCAGGCTCAGTGCGAGCCAGTTCGGGATCGAGTTCAACAAAGACGAGTTCGGGGATTGGGAGTCCGGAAGCGCGAGCAATCTCTCCCGCCACTAGCTCCGCGATCAGAGATTTGGCTCCCTGGCCGGCACCGCGAAATTTGAGCACGTACATACCATCATCATCTGCTTCGACGATCGCCGGCAGCGATCCGCCTTCGCGCAAGGGAGTGACATACCTGGTAGCAATGACTGTTCGCAAGTTGGGACTCATGCTATTTTCGATTTGAGATTTTTGATGGGAAATCAGTCATTTTATGAGGGTTTGGAGCACTGGCTTACAGTTGGATTCTTTCTTTTAACTGCGACTGATGTTAAGTAGTCTCTAATTATTTTTGCATCTGTTGGCTATTGCAGGCGATCGATATCGAGATTTCCTGGATGGGGCGATCGACTACAAAG
This sequence comes from Microcoleus sp. Pol12B3, assembly GCF_036701355.1. Lineage (NCBI taxonomy): Bacteria > Bacillati > Cyanobacteriota > Cyanophyceae > Oscillatoriales > Microcoleaceae > Microcoleus > Microcoleus sp. Pol12B3. The sequence goes on along the minus strand of NZ_JAUBQS010000084.1, from coordinate 15,076 downwards.
CGTTCAATTACCGCATCGGCACGCTGAGTGAAAGCATCCAGGATACAAGCCCCCGGATTCATTCCGAAAGCAGACTCAGGACCCAGAAATAAAAAACCTGTATCTGATGAAACTTGCCCCCCGAATTTATCCGTGGGGTCAATGCTTCAATTCTTTAATCTAAAATCTAAAATCTAAAATCTAAAATCGTTTGACGGAGTATTTCGGTGCGATTCGTTGAAACGTGAATCACGGTAATCAGTCCGTACATAGCGTTTCCAGCCACAAGGCTGAACTCTCGGTCTGATAAGGGTGCAAGCCCCTTCTACCAGACTCAGGTATGACTCCCTATCTGCCCACACCGACCAAGCTCGATTCTTGGAGAGTGAAGCTGGGAACAGGACGCAATCAGACATCCAATGTGGGGTGACACTGGCGTTAATGGGGAGTTCCGATGGTGAAAACAGAGCCTAGAAAAGTAACTTACTCCGGAGCGGGACACAGACCAACCACCCGACTCCACTGGAAATTATTCCCGCCGAATATCGAAATAATATCGGCAAGAGTCTAGGGAATCCAGTAGTTAAAATGGCTCCACCTAAAGGAACAATCAATCTAACCGAGGGAACGAAGAAAAACGAGCTGAGGGTCAAGGGGAAGTCGAACTCCAAGTAGGCTAGACGAGCAGCGGAACTCCCTTAGTTCGGGTAGGACAGACCGTAATTGGTCTGAGGTGTTCAGAAAACATAAGTTAGAGCAGAGCATGATTAGACACAACAGAAATGTTAGTGAATCTTGGAAGACGTTACCGTGGAAGAAATTCCGCCGTAATTTATTTCGCCTACAAAAACGAGTGTTCAAAGCGATTCAGGTTGGAGACAAGCAAAAAGCGAAGTCCCTTCAAAAGCTAATTCTGAAATCTCGGGCTGCAAGAATGCTGGCGATACGTCAAGTAACTCAACTAAACGCTGGTAAAAAGACTGCGGGAATAGATGGGAAAGCCTCACTCACATTTGAGGAAAGGCTTGTTCTGAGTGAAGAACTCAGAAACAAAAGTAACAACTGGAAACATCAGAAGTTACGTTCAATACCAATCCCTAAAAAGGATGGGAGTACCCGCCTCCTTAAGATACCGACTATCGCCGATAGAGCGTGGCAATGCCTCGCAAAATACGCGCTAGAGCCAGCGCACGAAGCAACTTTCCACGCTAGGAGTTATGGATTTAGAACAGGAAGGTCGGCGCATGACGCGCAAAAAATCCTATTTAATAATCTACGCTCTTGTTGCAACAGAATAGAAAAACGAGTTATCGAGCTCGATATCGAAAAATGCTTCGACAGGATAAGCCACACCAGCATAATGGAACGACTCATTGCCCCAAGAGGCATCAAGACCGGAATATTCCGCTGTCTAAAATCAGGAGTCAATCCAGAATTTCCCGAACAAGGAACCCCACAAGGGGGCGTGGTGAGTCCCTTACTCGCCAATATCGCTCTCAACGGGATTGAGGAAATACATCAATCAGTCCGTTACGCGGATGACATGGTAATAATTCTGAAACCTAAAGATGACGCGAAGGCAATACTTGATAAAGTCAGCGAATTTCTGGCAGAACGAGGAATGAAGGTTAGTGAAAAGAAAACAAAGCTAACGGCTACGACAGATGGGTTTGACTTCCTCGGTTGGCATTTCAAAGTGCAAAACAACGGGAAATTTAGATGCGTTCCATCAGCGGACAATTTTAAAGCGTTTCGTCAGAAGGTAAAACACATCGTTAACACCTCGAATTATGGTGCTACGGTCAAAGCTAAGAAATTAGCCCCTGTAGTTAGAGGTTGGAGAAACTACCATCGCTACTGTAAGTTAAATGGGTCACGGTTCTCGCTCTGGTTCCTCGACAATAGAGCCTTCAAGGTATTTAACAAGGAATCAAAACAGAACCGCTATACTGCCAGGAAACTGGTAAAAAAGGCGTTCCCGGCGGTTCCTTACTCCGAAAACAAATTTGTCAACGTCCAAGGAGAGAAATCACCCTACGACGGAGATATAGCCTACTGGAGTGAGCGTAACAGCAAGCTCTATAACGGCGAAACCTCTAAAGCTTTAAAACGGCAAAACCATAAATGTGGAAAATGTGGCTTAAAAATGCTAGGCGATGAAAAGGTGCATCTACATCATGTAGACAGAAACCATAGTAATTGGAAAATAAACAACCTTCTAGCGGTTCACGAAAGCTGCCACGATTACATCCACATGAGCAAAGGCGCAAGTCAAGAACATCGGGAGCTGGGTGCGGTGAAAGTCGCACGCCCAGATCTAACTGAGAGGGGCGGGGAATAATATCCCCCCTCGACTCAATCTGTTTCCCGATGCCAAGCTTCTTCTGAATTATTTGTACGAGATGGAACCCAAAGTGCTGTCGGCTGTTGAGGTAGATGTCACATGATTAAGAGTTTTTTGAGCCTATTACGAACAGCCTTCTATATACTCAACTTCAGGAAGTTTACCCGAACGGAACCTATCTACACGATTTTTGCTAGTCTCAAAAATTATGCGGTAGTTTTGGTCAGCCGCATCTTTAGGGACGAAAGTTAGATATTTTCCATTGTCTGGTGGGCGGCTTATATAATGATGAGGAGTTGCTTTAATTTGCCCTGGATATAAAGATAAAATTCGTTTTTCATTATCCCCGATTCTAGCTCCACTGATGGTGGTAATGCGCTTGCTGCTAATATCCACTCTGGCAATGCGACCCTTTGTTACCATAAAAGCAATTCCTTTTGGCTCTCCTTTTGGTTGAACGTAGGAACACTGATACTCGTCAATATCACCACTCCCACTTCTAATTAATCTAATCCCACCTGCTTTTGACGCTTCATCAACTGTCATACCAACCCGAATTGGCCCAATTCCATTAATTGCTAGTTTCGATCGCTCTGTGAGTTTCGCTTGAGCGCTAACTGATGTTACCAAAATCCCAAAAATGACTGCTGTGCCAATTAGTAAGGCGAGCAACTTTGAACTGTTTAATTTTCGCATCGAATGTTCTTCCTCCTTGATATGTGTAAATATTTATCTAATTATGCTGTTATTTGAATATCCTTCGCCAGTATACTGATTTATTTTGTACTTGTACGCAGGAAATCGTCGCCTGAGTTTTGCTCGCTCGATTCTCCCGTTCTGCCTTAGAAATCCGTTTTGAGGTTGTGGGATGTCGCCTATAGCTTATATCCAATGCGCACTTCATCGTCGGGCGTAAAATCGAGTCAACAGTCAACACTCAACCTTCCTTCAGTTTTTCAACCCCTCCTTCAACAGCCAACAGTCAACAGTTAACAGCCAGAGGAAAGAGATGTTGGCTCAACTATCCAGGCTAGTGCAGGGGCTAGAACAAAGCCCAGTGCTAGAATGGGTAAGAAAGCAGAGAATTTGTTCGAGTTTTTATTCACAGTTAACATAAGTTCGAGAAGGAAGCGAGTGTCCAGCTTGGCTGAATCTCTTGTCACCATGACTAAAACCCGCCGGCCATGCCCCAAATCCCTAAGAGTGCGATTGCTGCCTCTTGTATGCCCGCAACTCACACCTCCTAAGTGGCCTTCACCAAGTTAGCCTGAAATTAACAGCCGTGTTGTGCAGATGTCCGCTCAATACCCCACTGAAAATGATGAAAGAAGACACTATCGAAATTGTTGGTTTTCACGCACATATTTACTTCAACGCTGATAATCGCGATGTCGCAGCGCGCGTACGCCAAGGATTGACTCAGTTTGAGGTGCAGCTTGGGCGTTGGCATGACAAACCCATTGGTCCCCACTCCCAAGCGATGTATCAAGTTGCATTTTTACCCTCGCAATTTGGCAAAGTCGTTCCTTGGTTAATGCTGCATCGCGAGGGGTTAGATATTCTCGTGCATCCCGAAACCGGCGATGATCTGGCGGACCATACGAAACATTCTTTGTGGCTGGGAGAAAAACTAGAGCTGAATCTCGAAGTTCTGCGGCCTAGAACAGCCAACGCCAGCTTGTGATCGATCGCGCGCCAAGCGAAAACGCTGCTCCTGATATCAACTCCGCTAGCATCAGAATTGTCAAATCGAATCAACAGTCATTAGTCATCAGTCATCAGTCAACAGTCAACAATAATTCCGGTGCAACTGCAATTGATATGACAGCTACTATGGGGATTTGATGTTGGGTAGAAGTGACTATCAAAACGCTTGCGAACTGGCAAATGCTAAGTGCAGGGAATTGAACCAACCAAAAACGCAGTCGGCGAACTAATTTAGCTTCCGGGAACTGCGAAGCATTTTTGAATGTGCTCCCAACAATGGGAACGCTCTCAATCTTCGCTTGTTAGGAAATACCCTTCTCCACAAAGGTTTTTAGCTTTGAAGCGTTCCGAACTGCATTTCCCTCTCCGTCGTTGTTGAAGTAGACAAACACACTTCGCCCCTGACTTTCCCACTCGTGGATGCGATCGGTCCACCAATGCAAATCATCATCCGAGTAGGAGCCACCGTAGAGATTGTTGGCGTCGGGGCCGTGGAGGCGGACATAGACGAATGAGCCCGTTGCGCGGAGGATACACGGAAGGTGGGCTCCGCTCATCACGCAGTAAGCCGCTCCAGAGCGTTCCAGCAGCGAAAATACCTCTTCTGTGTGCCAGCTTGGGTGTCGGAATTCAACAGCTACTTTGATCCAGGGGGGCACCTGTTCTAGAAAGTAGGCTAGGCGGGCCGAGTCGCAGCTGAACTGGGGAGAAAGCTGGACGAGTAGAATACCCAGTCGTGAGTCCAAGCATTGAAGTCCCTCACTCATCCGTTCCAACCACTGTTCTGGCGAGTAAAGACGCTTGGAGTGCGTTAGACCACGGGGCGCTTTTACGGTCATGAGAAATCCTTGGGGGAGGCGCTCTCGCCAGTTAGCAAAGGTAGTGTTTGGTGGCCAGTGGTAGTAGGTGCTATTAACTTCGACGGTTTGATAGTGCTGGATATAGCGATCGAGCCTAGAGCGTGGCGGTAGCTGGTGGGGATAAAGCACACCTTCCCAATGGTCGTAACTCCAACCTGAAGTGCCAATATGAACACTCATCGCCTTTTTACTCCCATGCAGATTTTGTTTGTGTTGGAATTTAAGTTTAGTCGGCCCGCATCGCTATCGCACTCTATCAATCAACTAAAAATAGAGAGAGCAAGTTGAACTCTTAAGGACTCTTTTAAACGGTGAGCCTGACTTTACTGCTTTGGGCGATCGTTTCAGGTTTTTCTATGTTGATTTTTTTTTGCTGGTTATGCAGATTTTCAGCATGAGTAATTAGCCCCTTGAGTTAGTCATATCCTAGATCTAATAGCCTTGTGGTTTATGAGGTTTTTTTTCTATATGTTCCCCAAGTTGACTCATGAAAGTGAAGCGACAATTCTTTGATAATATGGAAGCGATCGCACTCATAGTCTAATTGTTGGAAATGTTTAATAGGGGAGATCATCTTACTTTTGCAGGCAGCCAAGCTAGCAATTGGAGTTAGGAGTTAGGAGCTAGGAACCTGGAGACAGAAGTAAGGAGGCAGAAGAAGTATTTTTACAAATATGAGATGCTCCCTAATAGGGAAAGCGCAGATGCAACGCAGATGGTTTTCAATATAGAAGAGTGAATGCCTACCATTCCAATTTAATGACTGATGACTGATGACTAAAAGGACACAACAATGTTGTGTCCCTACGGAATTTGGCCCAATCTTGCTTGGAGACAGTCATTAGTCATCAGTCATTAATAAACTAATAACTCATGACTAACCACTAATCAGTTGTACTAACGTGGTCGATTCTCTCTAATTGCCAGAGAATTTGGTTGCCTTCGCGCCGCACCCGCGAAACTACCCAATTTCGCCAAACCCAGTTGTCTCCACGACTGGTGACAGCGCTGGCATTTACATCCATCAAATCAGCCAGTTCAGAACTGGTAATCAAGTAGCCTTTCGTCGCAACCTCGTCGGCGATGTGCAACGTTTCGATCAGATTGCGGAGGTCTTGAACCCTCACCTCGCGGGGCAAGTTCTCCAGGGTATCGGCAGTTGAATCCATCATGGTAGAGTGGGAGATCGGAAGGTCAGAAGTTATGACATAGGATTCTATCGTTTTGTTACCAGTTGTGTCCGTTTCTTCCCAAACAATTGTGTTTTCCGAACCTAGGGGCGATGTGGCCGCGCTGACAAAAGTGTCCGCCTGAGTCTCGCCTACAGTTGGTTTGCGCTGTTGCAGTTCGGGAGTGAGATTGTGCGAGAAGTTGCGGGCAATTTCATCGCATCTGTCGTTGTAGTAGTCCCCGGAGTGGCCGCGGACGTGTTCCCACTTGATTTGCCGGGAATTCAGCTTGTCTAGCAGATGCCAGAGGTCTTGGTTGACAACATCTTTTCCGGTTGAGGTTTTCCAGCCCTTATTTTTCCAGCCTTGAATCCATTTAGTGATGCCGTTTTTAACGTATTCGCTGTCGGTGTAAACGGTGACTGGTTCGGTTTGACCGGAATTCGCAAAAAATTCCAGCGCAGCGACGGCGGCCTGCATTTCCATGCGGTTGTTAGTAGTTTGAGGGTCTCCACCCCCAAGTTCGTGACAGTTGCCGTCGGCGAAACAAACTACTGCACCCCAGCCACCTGGGCCTGGGTTGCCGGAACAAGCGCCGTCTGTGTAGAGGCTTTTGATTTTGGGAGTTGTCATGAGCGAATTAATTTGTTATTTAGGGGTAAGTTGTTTGCAAGTGCGATAATTAAGGCAATTGAGATAGTTTTACTTACTGCTATGAAAAATGCCAACTTAAAGATTAAAAAGGTTGCGCTATTTATTTGTCCGTTTTCTTTGTTAATTTTTAATACTTTCGCGCAAGCACAGCCCATAGTGCCTGCTGCTGATGGTACGGGTACTGTTGTCACCCCCAGCGGCAACCGCTATGACATCAACGGGGGCAGTTTGTCGGGAGACGGCGCGAATCTTTTTCACAGTTTTGGGCAGTTCGGCTTGAATGAAGGTCAAATTGCTAATTTTCTGACAAATTCGGCTATTCAAAATATATTAGCTCGAATTGCTGGCGGGGAGGCTTCGCTAATTAACGGTTTAATTACTGTCACGGGCGGCAATTCTAATCTGTTTCTAATTAATCCTGCGGGGATTGTGTTTGGCCCGAACGCGAGTTTGAATGTGCCGGCGGCTTTTACTGCAACTACTGCTACTGGTGTCGGTTTTGGTTCTAATTGGTTTAATGCTGCGGGTACAAATAATTTTAGCGCCTTGGTGGGTACGCCAAATGCTTTTAATTTTGGTGCGGGTGTACCGGGAAGTATTGTTAATGCTGGCAATTTAGCTGTGACTCCGGGGCAAAATTTGGCTTTGCTTGGCGGTACGGTTGTTAGTACCGGGCAGTTGTCGGCCCCGGGCGGGCAAATTACTGTTGCTGCGGTTCCGGGAGCTCAGGTTTTGCGAATTAGTCAACCAGGGCATCTGTTGAGTTTGGAAATAGCAACTGGCGGGAATGTTGGTAATTCTAAACAGACTTTGAATCCTATTTCTTTGCCGCAGTTGCTGACAGGTACGGGGCAAAATCAGGCGGCTGGTGTTGCGGTTGCTGATGACGGTTCTGTGAGGCTTGTGGGTTCTGGTTTGCAGGTAAATTCTGGGGATGTGGCGATTGCTGCTAATGTGTCTGGGCTGCCGCAGTTGAATGCGGGAAGTGCGAATTTATGGGCTGCGGAAAATCTCACGTTAGCGGGTGCTAGGCTGCAAACTACGGGGAATTTGAGTTTGCTGGGAGGGGATGCGGTGCGGGTCAGGGACAGCGCCCAGAATCCTTTTTTGGCGCAGGCTGGGGGGAATTTATACATTCAAGCCGATCGCACTATTGATATTCTCACTCAAAATGCGATCGGCGGCTCATCTCTTCCCCCGCAATTCCAAAGCGGTGGCAATTTGAGTTTGGTGAGCAACGGTGTTATTTCGGGGGATTCCCACTTTGTTTCGGGGGGCAATTTCTCGGTGCGGAATTTGTCAGGAATGCCGGGAAATTTCGTAAGTTTATTTGACCCGATTATCAGTTCGGAAGGAGATGTTTTCTTTGGAGATTATACTGGTGCTTCGCTGAAAGTCGAGGCGAAGGGGAGCATTGTTGCCGAGGATATTACAATTACCGGCCCTGATATTGCATTGGGTAGGGAAAATGTGAATCCCGACGATCCAGATATTGCTATTTTAAGCAGCAGTCCCGCCTTAATTTTGCGGGCGGGAGTGGCAACTCTGCTAAATCCTGTTAGTAACAGTTTAGGTGAAGATTCAATCTTTACAAATCCAATTTTATCAAGCAATTTGATTTCAGTTGAAAATATTTCAGCAGGTGGGCCGATAATTTTGTCAGCGCTGGGAAATATCGCAACTAGAGATATTAATGGCGGTCAAATTAGTGTAGAAAGTAGGGAAGCAGAAGTGCTAGTTGGGGGCAGATTAACATCTAGTTCGACAATTAATATTCAAGCTAATGACAATATTATCTTGACAAGTGACATTTCTCGTGCTGATATCAACGGCAGTATTAGTCTGAATACTGTTCGGGGTAATATCGTCACAGGATCGATCGATACTGGAAATTCCGGGGCGATCGAACTTAAAGCTTTTGGCAATGTGAATTTTGGGACTTTGCAGGGTTCTAAAGTTGATATTACCAGTAACTCCGGAGCATTGGGAGTTTTGACTGATGCCAATATCATTGTTCCTAATACTACACCAGTCAATATTACAGCAACCGAGAATATCAATTTGACAGCTTTTAGGGACTTAACGGTTGGCAATCTAACCGCTGCGACTGTCAGTGCTAGCAGCACCAATGGGAGTGTTAATACGGGTGCGATCGCTACTTCGGGAGATGTCAGAATTGTAGCCGGACAGGACATCAGCCCGGGGGCAATAACTGTTAATCCTGTCACCACAAATCCAGTTAATCCCATCATTCCCGTAGTCAATCTGGACGCCCTAAATAATATTAGTGTTGATTCGATCAATGCTCCGGAGGCTACGATTGCTTTGAGAGCGACCAGCAACTTAAATTCAGGGAGTTTGCTCGGGGGAGCAGTGGAACTCAAGAGCGATAGCGGAAATATTGCGATCGGTAATACTACATCTATTGGGAATATTAATATAAGAGGATCGGGAAATGTAAATTCGGGGGATTTGCTGGGAACAAGAGTTAATGTAAATAGCTCTTCGGGAAGTATGGATATTGGAAGCGCTACAGCAACAGAAAATACTGTCAATTTAACAGCACCGCTGGATGTCAATTCAGGGGATTTGCGAGGAGTTGGAGTTAATGTAACTAGCAATTCTGGAAGTATTAATATTGGCAATACGGATGCTACAACAGGAAATGTCAATTTAACTGCACCGCTGGATGTGAATTCAGGGGAGTTACAGGGAGTTGCAGTTGATGTCGCTAGCGCCAGGGGAACCGTCAGCACTGGTAATATAAGTGCAGTTGAAAGTGTCGGAATTTTAGCTGGAAACGAAATCCGAATTGGGCAAATAAATGTTAATCGTGTTGTTAGCACCGATCGCACTTCTACAGTAAATCTTAACGCTCAAAATGATATTAGGGTTGCATCGATCAATGCTCCGGGCAGTAATGTTGAACTCGCAACTCCGGCTTTAGTGCGAGTGACGGGTAGTTTTGACCAAAACGGCACTCCTGTTAGCATCTCGACTCTTGGCGACACTCAACCCGGTACAGTTACGATCCGCCACGGGGGCGGCGATGCCACTCCGCCGACGCCTTTTGCGGTGGGAGATGCGACGACTAACGGTACTGCTGGGGCGATCGCCAGTAATCCTGTGGGTACGATTACTCAGGGCCGATCTTTCATAAATTCTTACACTCAAGGCAATAGTGCGATCGTCACTACAAATCAACCCGGTACAAATCAACCCGGTACAAATCAACCCGGTACAAATCAACCCGGTATAAATCAACCCGGTACAAATCAACCCGGTATAAATCAACCCGGTATAAATCAACCCGGTATAAATCAACCCGATATAAATCAACCCGGTACAAATCCTCCGCCACCATCGCCAAGCGGTAGATTTCCATTAGATAGACACCGGGTTTTTCCCGATCGCAACCAACCCTTTAGTCGCGAACAGCGGCAGAACCAAAACAGAATATCGCGAGATATAGGAAAACCCGGAGAAAGGATGCCCCCCGAAAGAATGCACTCTCCAAGAGAAATGAGAAATTTCCTCAATTCAAATATCAGAGATTCAGTTATTCAGTCAGCATTTCGGGGTGACATCGGCAGGAATTTGGAGACCGGAAAAATATCGGCAGCTTTGTCTCTGCTGGACAAATCTTTCAGCCAAGAATTTGGGGAATATTTAGGGATAAACATCAGTAACGAGTTGGTATCCCCAGAGGAAATTAAAACAAAGTTAGCATCGGTGGGCGCACAAACCAGCACGAAACCCAGCTTAATTTATCTATTCTCGCAGCCCGAAGAATTAAATTTAATGCTGATTACTTCTTGCGGTGAAGTGGTTCACAAAAGTGTGCCGGCTGCGAACCGGGCACAACTGCTGAAAGTTGTCACTCAGTTCAGGGATGAGATTACCAAACCGGGGGTGCGGGCTACTACGAGTTATCTACCATCTTCCCAACAGCTTTATAAGTGGATCATTGCGCCTTTAGAGGACAGTTTGAAACACTGCGAAACCGATACTATTTCCTTTGTTGTCGATCGAGGTTTGAGAGGTATGCCCTTTGCTGCTTTGCACGACGGACACCAATTTTTGGTAGAAAAGTACAGTCTCAGCCTGATGCCCAGCATTAATTTAACAGATACTCGCTACGTCGATCTGAGAAATTCTCAAGTTTTAGCAATGGGTGCCTCGGAATTTTCCGAGTTGAATCCTTTGCCTGCGGTTCCTGCTGAAATAGCCGCTATTTCTAGAGAGTGGCCGGGAGTTACTTTTCTAAATGAGGGTTTCACTTTGGATAATTTGAAGCGACAGCATCAAAGCCGGCCTTTTGGCATTATTCACTTAGCTACTCACGGTGAATTTCGACCTGGATCACCGAATAATTCTTTTATTCAGTTGTGGAATAGTCGGCTGCGACTGGATCAATTGCGAGATTTGAAATTGAATGATCCGCAGGTGAATATGTTAGTTTTAAGTGCTTGTCGGACTGCGGTGGGAGATGCACAGGCGGAGTTGGGTTTCGGGGGGTTGGCGCTGCAAGCGGGGGTGCAAACGGCTTTGGGAAGTTTGTGGTACGTGAGTGATGAAGGTACTTTGGGATTGATGAGTGAGTTTTACCAGCAGTTGAAGACGGCGCGAATTAAGGGGGCGGCGCTGCGACAAGCGCAAATTGCGATGTTGCGGGGAGATGTGCGTTTGGAGGGTGGCAGATTGCGGGGTTTGAGTCGGGGTGAGGGGGTGGAGTTGCCGGCTTCGCTGCAAGGGTTTGCGGATTTAAAGTTGTCGCATCCTTATTATTGGTCGGCTTTTGTGATGATTGGGAGTCCTTGGTGATTGGTGATTAGTGATTAAGTAAGTCAAGGGAAATATTTACAAGTATGTAAGGAAGGATTAAGTAACTTAATGGGAGTTAAATTGAACAGCTTCTGTAGTATACTTTCCTTTTTCTGCTCTAACTTATACCCCATGAATTACAGCATAAGCGAGCTCTAATTCATCCTCAAACATTTTTCCGGCTAGTTGATTTTTTTTGATATATTGCCACTGCCATTCAATTGGATTCATTTCTGAACAAGATTTAGGCAAAAAGAAGATGTATTAACCCTGAATTTCCTACTTCGACCATAATTGTTGGACTTTGCCGACATCGGTGTATCGGACCGTTTTCATTTTCATAGCGACACGGCGATTGCGCTGCTGTTCAAATAATCCTAAGACGCTACCAAAAAGCAAGTCAATGCGAGTCATCATCCAGCGAGTAAAATCATCTCAAGTCGAAATAGAAGGTCAAATTGTCGGCAAAATTGGCCGCGGACTTAACTTGCTTGTAGGTATTACAGACACCGACACCGAAGCAGAACTCGATTGGATGGCTCGCAAATGCCTAGAATTGCGTTTGTTTCCCGACTCTGCTACGGATACCGGGCGCTGGGACAAGTCCGTACAAGACATCGGTGGCGAGTTGCTGGTTGTCAGTCAGTTTACGCTCTACGGCGATTGTCGCAAAGGTCGGCGACCTTCCTTCGATCTAGCAGCGGCTCCTGAACGAGCCGAAATTATTTATGATAAATTTGTCGAAAAGTTGCGCCAGAGCGGCTTAAAAGTTGAAACAGGGTTGTTTGGAGCGATGATGCAAGTCTCGATCGAGAATGACGGGCCGGTGACTTTGATATTAGAGAAAGAATCGGGGTGAGTTGGTTGACAGGCTTCTCTGTTCACCGCACCACACCCTACTTTTTTTATCTTCCTACCCTTCGGGAACGGCTTCGCCGAACGTGTCCTTTGCGTCTTCGCGGTTCGTTCAAAAAAAGCCGTTGCGCGTTTTACTAAAAGCAAATTTTCAGATTAACCGGGTTTCCTAACTGCGGTTGCGTAGGTTCAGAAGACATGGGTTCTCGCTACATTTTCTCCCATCCCGATTCCAGAACTTCAAACCCTTAAAAAACCAGTTTGTAAATCGTCCACTCAGCGGCGCCGGAACACCGTCAATCTTTTTCGCGATCGCCCCACACGACTAACAGCTCAGAATGCTTGTACAGTAAGGCTTTAATGGCAATAAAACCAATATTCCACAGTCAGCGCTTAGAATCAGATTCAGCAGCCAAAAACTGTTGCATGAGAGAGTGGAACACTGGCATCACTGCGGTTATCTCTACTTCCGTAATATTCAATGTATAGAGAGTTGAATCAGCACAGCAAGCGAAACCGCCAGCAACTGCCACCTCACTCTCTGAGAAATGTCCTCGCACACCCGCTGTGTCCTACCACCCGATAAACGCCATGACTGTCAAAGCTGCCACCAACACCGTCAACTGCAACACCGCTTCTGATCTCAACTGCATTCCGGAACCAACCGCTGAAATCAATACTGTTCCCAGCATCGATATCCTCGCTTTGGCTAACTTCGCCCTCAAAGAATTGCAAGCCGAAATGAAAACTGCCAGCCGCAGCGCTCAAACAGTGGCGATGCGGATTGCTAAGGAAGTTGAACGGATTTGCCAAAAAAGCGATCGCATCCAAATTTCCGGCGAAGTTGAAGCTTGGCAAATCACCTTGGCCGAGCACCGGTTGCAAAAAATCCTGCAATACTACCGCCTCGGTTCCAAACAAGGCCGCGTCGAACTGCACTCTCACCTCGCGGCTATGATTTACCGCCATGTTGCTTCTTTCCGATCGAACTTGAACTTCCAAGCTCGCTACAACATGATTGAAGACTTTTTGCAAGGCTTTTACATCGAATCTCTGCGAGCTTTTCGCCGCGAACACCAACTCGATGTCACCTACCAGCCCCGCACACAGCTAGAATTGGCTGAGTACATGGCTTTCACCGAACACTACGCCAAGCGCCAAATCGGTTTGCCCGGCCGCAACCGCCAACGCCTGATCGTGTTGCGCGCTCAAGGATTTGCCAAGGGCCAGCCTCCGGAAACTGCGATCGACATTGAAATGGCTGTAGAATCCGGCAAGGGAGAAGAGGCGGAAATGTACAGCCGCTCTCCGGCGCTGCAACAAGTGCGCGAGCAAATGGTATCGGAAACTGTCGATCCGGCTGATGCTGTGCTGCGCGATCGAGTAGTCTCGGAATTGATCGCCTATCTGGAATCGCAAAATCAGCCAGAATGCGTGAATTACTTAACTTTAAAATTGCAAGACCTTTCGGCTTCGGAAATTGACCGCGTGCTCGGTTTGTCTTCCCGCCAGCGCGACTACTTGCAACAGCGGTTTAAGTACCACGTCGAAAAATTTGCCCGCACTCAAAATTGGAAACTCGTTCACGAATGGCTGGGCGCTGATGTCGATCAAAAGCTGGGAATGACTTCGGACAAATGGGAAGCATTTCGCGCTCAACTTGCGCCCGAAATGCAGCAAATGTTAGAAATGAAGCGGAATCAAGAAAGCGATAAGGCGATCGCCACGGCGCTCAAATGCACTCCCAAACAAGTCCAAAAACGCTGGGCGCAACTGTTGGAGCTGGCAAGCCAGACTCGCAACAGCAGCCAAGCTTAATTGGTACTCAAATATGAATGCAACTGTTTTCTTGAGACTGGAAAATGCGATCGGGTGCGGCACCTGCACAGGAATGCCCGCCCCGGCGTCCACTCTCAAATCAACAAGGGCTGCTACTAACTTATCGCCGCTTTTTGGCATCTTCAATTTATTAAAACAAAATTATTTTTTTAATGTATTTCATTCCCTGGTTAGACCGGGGAATTTATTTTTATTAGTCATTATTCATTAGTAATTAGTTATATAAAATTGCTGGCATAAGAGGCGGAATGGCATATATTTATAATGAAATTCAAACCTAGGGAGTAGCAGAACAAAGGCAAAGTTGTTCAAAGTTCAAAAATGCAATACCCTAAATGCTAGGGTAAAGATGTACTTAAAAATAGAAATCAAGACTGAGAACAGTGTGATCCATTTAAGCCATGCAACTGTGTGTCACAACCTATAGTGAGCCGGGAGATTCCAAGGATGCCAAACAAATTTGCTTAAGCAATATACTGTAATGGCATGGGGCCGCAAGACAAATTGAGCGTTGTACTGGTATCACGCACAATAGGGTCATCACCTGGCGCAAAGAAACAGGGAGACGATTATTTGAAACTGAGGCAATTGAAACGATACCCCAAGTAAGCAAAATCGACGAAATCCAGATATTTGTTGGGTAAAAAAAAGCAGCTCCTTGTATGAACAGCAGCAAATCACTTGGCTGATGTCATTCTTGCTTGGACGTTATGAGATAGGAGGAGTGAGACTTTTGTGGCTTTGTGGATGATGATTAAAAATAGGTAAGTAGGTGCGATTCGTTTAGCCGAAACCTGAAAAGGGGGGATGGCTAGCAGCGATAGGGTAAGCCCATAAGGGTTGGA
>NZ_JAUBQS010000083.1:0-20402 GCF_036701355.1 Microcoleus sp. Pol12B3 | reverse complement strand
ACGGAAAAACTTTGGGGTTCCAACTTTTCACAACTGATAAAAAAATTCCACCCACATCTGCGGAATGTGGGATCTAAGCTTAACTTATTTTCAGGCATTTTTAAACTCAGATTTTTATCGTTTGTAGCTATAAATTCCTAGCCTGCCCAAGGAGTCTTTTTTTCTACTCAGGAGGGTTGAGAAATGCGGGCTGATGCCAATTCTACCAATAGAGTCTGTAGGTCGGAGAGTGAAATTCTATCTTTCGCTTGTGCTGGAACCAACCCCCAAAGGTTTTATCGGCACGCGCCTCCAATTTTCTACTCAAAATTTACAAAAAATACCTATTTGATGCCGATCTTTTAGCTTTCTAGAAAGCTTTTTCTTTCCGATCGCCATTTTATTCGTTGTCTGAGAGCGCGCGAGCTATTTATTTACTTCTTCTTTATCTAATTTTATCCTCATTGTCAAGATACTTGAAACATTTATTCATTAATAATCTCACCCAGCTACAAGTGCCATTGTTCATCCCCGCTCATCGAGCTAAGAGGTCCCCAGACCCTCGCAAATATATGACTTTTATGAAAAAAAATCAATGAATTTATGAGTTGTTTCACCCTTAACATGAAGTTATAATCTTAGATAATATCGGATAGAAAACTAACATCAAGTAACACAACATTGGTGAATAAACATATGAAAACCATGCAAAATGTTCAGTATAACCTAGCTCTCTACATCGTCGGTGGCATCGTCTTCATCATCGCCGCCTTAATTTTAAGACCTTTTGCCCTCGTCGGCGCAGGGGAACGCGGCGTCGTGATGCGCTTCGGCAAAGTTCAAGACGCGATTTTAGATGAAGGCATCCACCCAATTTTACCGATCGTCACCTCTGTAAAAACTATCAGCGTGCGCGTACAAAAAACAGATTTGAAAGCAGATGCAGCATCCAAAGATTTGCAAAGCATTACTACAGATTTGGCAGTCAACTGGAATGTTGACCCCGCCAAAGTAAATCAAATTTTCCAACAAGTGGGAGACGAAGAACAAATTGTTACCAGCATTCTGAGTCCGGCAATTTCGGAAGTTCTCAAAGCAGCAACTTCTAAAAAAACCGCAGAAGAAATTATCACTAAGCGCACGGAACTAAAAACAGAAATCGACAACAGCCTCAAAAAGCGCTTGGAGCCTTACGGCGTCATTGTCAGAGATGTTTCGTTAATAAATTTTGGCTTTTCTCCAGAATTTAGCAAAGCCATCGAATCCAAACAAATAGCCGAACAAGAAGCTAAACAAGCAGAATTTACAGTTAAAAAAGCCACCCAAGATGCTCAAGCGGAAATTAACCGTGCTAAAGGTAAAGCTGAAGCTCAACGCTTGCAGCGGCAAACATTAACAGCCGAAATTTTGCAGCAGCAAGCAATTGAAAAATGGAACGGCCAGTTTCCGACAGTAATGGGAGGAGGCGGAACTTTGCCATTAATTAATATTGCGCCGCCGAGTTCTCAAGCTGCAACTCCTGCTAAATAAGCTGCAGCAGATAGTTATTGCCAGGGCGCGGGGAGAAGGGAAGAGGGGGAGAGAGTCTGAGGGGGAGAAGAATAGAGGGTTTTGCACTGCGGATGTGAAGATGTGCTTTTTTAAATGCCCAACAGCAAGGGTAGAAAATACCAAGCAACTAAGGTGAAATCCCGCTTACTTAAATGCCCAGATACAATTTACGTTGCGCGAGTCCTGAAAAACGTTACAGTAAGAAACAACTCGGAAATTGTAAAGGTTTGCTTGAAAGTTCGGCTGATGGGAGATCGGGAGAACCAGTCAATTTCTAATTTAGGTGAAGTGGGGGATGTCGGCGATCGCCATACTGCGTCAGAAGACCTGTGGCTACGCGATCGAGCTTTGGCCGCTACTAGCAGTGGCATTGTTATTGCTGACGCCAATGCACCCGACTGTCCCATAATTTATTGCAATCCGGCCTTTGAACGGATGACAGGTTACTGCGCCGAGGAAATCTTGGGGCGCAATTGCCGATTTTTGCAAGGCCCGGATACCGATCGAACTACTGTAGCTAAGATCCGCGACGCCTTGCGCCAAGGTCGAGAAATCCAGACAACAATCAAAAATTACCGCAAAGACGGCACTCCTTTTTGGAGCAAATTGTCGCTATCTCCCGTGCGAGACGACAGCGCTAATTTGACTCATTTCGTAGGGATTCAGTCGGACTTGTCGGAACGCATCTGTGAAGTGCACGAAGCATTGCAGCAAGCTAACGACCAACTGCAAACGATTTTGGAAGCAGTTCCGGGAACAGTATCTTGGATTAGCTCGGATTTGCGCTATTTGGGGGTTAACCAGCACTTAGCCAAACTGCATGGTTTGCGGCCGTCGGCTTTTGTCGGTCAAGATATTGGTTTTCTGGGCGCTAGCTCGGATTTTAACTCTTTTGTGGTGGAGTTTTTTGGCAGCGACGCTACGGAAGCGGTTAAAGAACTCAACGTTAAGGTACAAACCGAGGCGGGAGAGTCGGAAGGATACTATTTGATTGTGGCTCAAAAGTACGATCGCGGCAAAGCAGCTTGTCTGGTAGGGATTGACATTACCGAGCGCAAGCGGGCAGAAGAAGCTCTGGTGCTGACTCGCAAGGCGGTGGAAAGTTCGAGTGACGCGATCGGCATCAGCGATGCGAACGGCACTCACATTTATCAAAATCAAGCGTTTTCTCAGCTATTTGAATGGGACACCGCAGAGGAATTTAAACTAGCCGGAGGTATATCGGCAGTTTTTGCTGACGCCCCAGTCGCCAGGGAGGTACTCGACACGATCGCCCAGGGTTATTCTTGGTGTGGTGAAATTACCAACCGCACTAAAAGCGGTAAAACTTTGCAAGTGTTGCTGCGGGCCGATGCTATTAAAGACCGCACGGGGAAAATTGTCGGTCTGATTTACATGAATACCGATATTACCGACCAAAAGCGCACGGAACAAGAGCTGCGGCAAAGCGAGAAGCGCTTTCGATCGTTGATTGAAAATGCTAGAGACATTATTGTGATTCTCGACGAGAAAGGCTTTTGCCGCTACGTATCTCCTTCCCTAGAGCGGATTTTGGGCTACCCGACGGGGGAAGTGCTCGGCAGATCTATATTTGACTTGATTCACCCTGACGAATTGCTAATAGTGGATCAAGTGTTCAAAGGTGTCATGCAAAAGCCGAGAGTTAGCCAGGGAATGGCGGAATACCGCGTGAAACACAAGGACGGTTCGTGGTGCGTGTTGGAAGCGGTGGCGACGAATTTGCTCAACGAACCTTCGGTGAGGGGAATTGTGGTTAACTGTCACGACGTGACTGAGCGCAAGATGGCTGAAGAACAATTGTTGCACGATGCTTTGCACGATGCGCTGACAGAGTTGCCGAACCGTGCTTTGTTGACTGACAGGTTGGGCCAAGCTTTTGCCCGCGCCCAACGGCATCCGACCTATCAGTTTGCGGTGCTGTTTCTGGATTTGGACAGGTTTAAGGTGATTAATGACAGTCAGGGACACCGCATGGGCGATCGGCTTTTGGTCGCTGTGGCTCGCCGTCTCTTGACTTGTTTGCGGCCGGGCGATACGGTGGCTCGTCTGGGGGGAGATGAGTTTGTGATTTTGCTGGAAGAAATTCACGGTGTTGATGAGGCGATCGCCCAAGCAAAGGAAATTCTCAAAACGATCGAACGGCCGCTTTATTTAGAAGGTAATAAAGTTTTAATTACTGCTAGCATCGGCATTGCTTTGAGTACCAACAAATATCAGTGGCCGGGAGATATTTTGCGCGATGCTGATATTGCGATGTACCGCGCCAAAGCTCTCGGTAAAGCTCGCTACGAAGTTTTTACCAGTGCGATGCACACTCAAGCTGTGGCTTTGATGCACTTGGAACACGATTTGCGGGAGTCGGTTGAAGAACTAAATTTGAAATATTCCATAGTGGATTTCGCCTGTGGGACGGCGGCGGAAAACTCGCCGATGAGTGAAACGGATCGGAGATTGGAGCGTCCGAAGTCGCCATTGCCTACTTTAAAATTGGAATGTCCTTTTACTGTTTATTATCAGCCGATCGTTTGTTTAAAAAGCGGTTCAGTTATCGGATTTGAGGCGCTGGTGCGCTGGCTGCACCCGGAAAGGGGTTTAGTTTCCCCGATGGAATTTATTGCCATGGCGGAGGAAACGGGGTTAATTACGCCTTTGGGTTTGTGGGTTTTGAACGAAAGCTGCCGCCAAATTATTAAGTGGAAGAGTTTGAATTTACCTGTGGGAAATTCGCCGCTGACAGTCGCAGTAAATCTTTCCGGGAGGCAGTTTGCGGAACCGGAATCCATCGAACAAATTAAGCAAGTTTTGCAGGAAACGGGTGTTGATGCTCGCTGTTTGAAGTTGGAGATTACTGAGACTGTGGTGATGGAAGATGGGGAAGCGGCGGCGGCGATGCTTTCGCAGTTGAGAGATTTGGGTATCGGGCTGTGTATTGATGATTTCGGCACTGGTTATTCGTCTCTGAGTTATTTGCACAAGTTCCCGATTAATATTTTGAAGGTCGATCGCTCTTTTGTTACCCGCATCGGGGAAATGGGCGAAAATTTGGAAATTGTGCGGGCGATCGTCATGCTGGCCCGCAGTTTGGGGATGGAGGTAGTGGCAGAAGGTGTTGAAACCGCCGTCCAATTGGCTCAAATGCGGGCGATCGGCTGCGAGTACGGTCAAGGGTACTTTTTCTCTAAACCTCTCGACAGTGAGGCAGCTACAGCCTTGTTGAGGCGATCGCCCAAATGGTGAACTGAACCAAATTTTTAACCGGATCAAATTGCTTGATTGTCAATAAGGGCGATCGATCTTTTCGTACTCAATGCCTTGGGTGTTAAAATCAAAATTTAGTATAATAGAAAACTATCGAGATAGGTAAAAATATATGTCTCAATCTATTGTGCCAGCAGTCTAAGAAAAACAGCTCGATACTTCGCCGACCTTAACTTTTGAAGAATACCGATTTTATCAAGGCAAGGAGGATGTAAAATACGAATTGTACAAAGGCAAATTAATCCCGATGCCAACAGCCACAATTTTACCTATCAAAATTTGCGAATATTTAGTTTACCAATTGCAGCGTTACCTAGCTGAACACAATCTCGACTTAGTAGTGAAAACGGGTCTGGGAGTGAGAACAGATGAAGATAAATCTCGGATTCCCGATGTAGTTGTCTGCACTCAAAGTCTTTTGGAACAAGCTGCTGCTAGACCCGGTGCAGGTATCCTCGAATTTGATGAAAAGCCGTTGTTAGTGGTAGAGGTGGTGAGCGAAAATCGCCGCGAAGATTACGTGATAAAACGCGGAGAATACGAATTAGCGAATGTGCCAGAATATTGCATTGTTGACCCGAAAAGTGGCAAGCAAAAAATCCGGCTTTTTGCATTAATTGAAGGTGAAGATGGTTACACGTATACAGATTTCTTGCCGGGTGAGGAAATGGAATCGGTAGTATTTCCCAATCTGAGATTATCTGTCAATGAAATTTTAGATCCGCCATTGGTGGAAGGGTTAATTAAGGCAGAACAAGCTCAATTGCAGCAACTACAAACAGTCGAACAACGCGCTGAAAGATTGGCGGCGAGGTTGCGGGAATTGGGCGTAGATCCTGATGCTGTGTAGGAAATTGGATGAAGTACGTGAAGCAAAGCTATCCCGCAGGGAATCGCCCTTAAGGTATCTCAATCATCTAGCGGCAAGTCGCGCAGGAAATAAAAGCGATCGCGCCCTAAATGCTCGCCTTTAATTCGTCCTGCATAACCTGTCAGCGGAGAAGAAAGTTCTACTAACATTTCGTGCAACTCTTCGCGGGACAACTTCTTGGGTGGGTTAGACATTGAATACGCACCGCTAAGAGCATCCACACTTGCTCGTTCAGAACCAGAATTTTCGTGATACTTTTTCAGAATAGAAAGAACGTGCGATCGCACATTAATTTCTTGTTCAACTTGCTCAATATATTTAGCAACTTCATCATCAGATTGTCCCGGTTTTAAGTATTCTTTCAGTTTAAATAAGTCCACCGAGTTAGGATAGTTGCTTTGAAGTTTAACCAGTTTTTCAAGCGTCTCAGGGTTCATAATTGCCATACCGTGTACTTGGGCTGCATCCATAAGTTGAGTAGTTGGAACGCCAGGGCCAATAATCAACTTAGTTGCTTTTGCGAGGGTTTCTTTATCTTTGAGCCGTAGCGTTCCTAAATTCAGCAATTGAACTGCTGTATCGTTAGGGATTTTTTTACCGGCTTTGCACTCCCCAACTAAGGGGTAAGGTTTGGAGCATAATAAATCTAAGCCGCCAGCACCACCTTTGTGAGCATAATCTATTGTAAATCCCAAAAACTCAAGGCTATCGCGCACTACAATTTCAAAGTCTGTTCCTGCTTGATAATTGCTTTTCTCTTTATCTAGTTCTTTGGTGCGATTTCCCAAAGCTGCTATAGTCTTTATCCAAGCTAAATCCGGTTTGATTGGTTTTACAGGCTTATCGCTACTCCAACCTAGAAACATTTTGATTTCTGCGTCTAGTTGTTTGGCTTTTGGGTTGGTGGTGGATAAATGCACTAATGCACTGTGCAACTCTTCCAATTCTGGATGTTCAGGAGGCTCAAATTTTTTCAGCTTGTGACTACGTTTGGCAAAGATAGACTCGCTCACCACAAGCGTTGCATCAGTAACATTTAGAGACTTTGGCAAAGATACAAAATTGCCGCTGGGATGCACTGGCATTTCCAGTGGCTGAGGTAGCAGATAAACGCGAAGATGAGTTAGAAAAATATTACGTCGTTGCAGGAGAGTTTGCTGTAATGCCTCTGTTGTCCAGACTGTTAACTGCGACAAAGCCTCTAATGATTCGGAATCGTTTAGTATTTGACACCATTCGCATTTAGCCCAAGCTTTTATCAAAACCGTTTCAGAAGTTAACTGAGAAAATGAGGTGTTAGCAATTGGTAAAAAACTCGATCGGTAGTATTGCTCAGGGGACAGCAAATTAATCGAGATATTGGCTGGATATAGGGCAAATGACCTACCAGGCTCGATGAAAATTCGAGGCATGGCTGCAATCACTCGCCCTTCGATTAAGGCTTCCACATCTGGCGCAGGTAACTGCAAAGCCGTATCAAGAAAAACAGAATAACTCATCCACTTATTGACCTAATAATTTATCCAGTGCTTCGTCGAGGTTGTTAATTTCCGTTGTATCAGGTATGAAGGTACTTTCAGCTATCTCATTTTCATCAACCAACCCATTAGGAATCTGACCCGACGGATCGCTAAGAATTTCACAAATTAGATAATTTTCAGCCGCGAGCTTTTTCTGAACAATAAACTCCAGTATTTGGTCTTCGGTTACATCGTAATCTGTGCGAGCCTTGTTGACAAAATAAATAGCTAAGAGAGGCTTGATATCTTCACTTGCAAGCTTAACAAATTCTCCACCTAGTTCTTGAGAAAGAAGTTTATCCAAACACTGTTTTCCTACTGTCTTCGGTTTAACATCTTTAGAACGAACTAAACAACCGCGAGTCATATCAAACTTTTGATACTCAATTAATCGCTTTAATGCGGCACTGACAAACTTTGCCCCAGATTCTTGAACAACTGCTACTACTATCTTGGCAGACCTTCCATCTTCTTTTCCTCGAACTCTAAAGTGGAGATAACCTTTGTCTACAGCTTTAGTTTGTACCTTTTCAATCTCCTCAACTTGCAATCGTTCCACAGTCTCCCCTTTGAGTGCAAGGAAGGCGAGATATAGAGCCTCGGCTAAAATATTGCTATCGTCAAAATATTTCTCGATTGTTTCCTCAAGTGCATTCAGTTCGTTGTTAAAAGCAAGTTCAACTTGATGGAGTGGATCTGCTGCTGTTGGCGGTGGAGTAGGATCGTTAGGTACTTTCCAATTTTTAGCACACTCCTCTAAAACCTTTCTGACAATTAATTTTTCTTTTCCCAGTTCTCTTAATTCACCTTCCTGAAAAGGATAAACGGCATAAGGTGGAGTTAAACCTTTACTGTCATAAAATTCTTTGAGCCATTGAGAAACTAGAGTCACTACATCATCAGCATTCAAATACTGTAAATCAAAAATCTTTTCACCCATTCTAGCTGTGACTGACTCGGCCTGGGGTAATGCTCTAATTTGAAATTGCCAAGTTTCATCAAACATAGCTGTCATTAAGACACCTCGTTTAATTTTACCGTACAGGTCTTTTACTAAGAGCGCGAGGACCTGTGCCCTGCTGAAACCAGCTTCATTCCGATCTACACTCTCTAACTCATCAAAGCCAATTACTAGAGTTCTGTAATCACCGATTAAGTCTAAAATTTGGCATACAGTCTGAAATGCTTCACCTTCTTTATCCTCTTCTGTAGAATTTGGTAAACCCATTGCATCAGCTTGTCCCTGTGCCAAGGCTTTTCCAGACAGCCAGTTGATTGCAAAGCTCACTTTATCTGAAGAAAGTGTCCACAGAATAGCCTGGATCAAATAAGGATTTTCGATGTTTGGCTTAATTTGAAGCACTTTGGCAGTTAAGGTATCAACTAATTTAGGATTTTTAGCTAATGCCCCCGAAAATTGCTTGACTAAATTTTGAGGTATGAGATTTTTTCCTAATGCCTCATTGATCAAAGCAGTTGCTAATTCTTGCCACTGCATTACGCCTTCGTTACCAATCTGTTTCAGGCTTAAAGACAAAGTGTTTAGAAAGTTAGCGTGGACTCGGTTTAAGTTTCCATAGTCTACGTCGCTCATATAAACAAAGAAAGAACCACCTTCCTCTAGAAGACGGCTGCGAATCCGACTGATTAGGTGGCTTTTTCCTAGACCTTTTTCAGCTTTGATCGTAATGCCACTAACTGTACGATACCCGGCGCGGATTTGCTCTATCGCCTGAAAGATAGCATCAGAGGCATGAGCATTGATAGAAGGAACGTCAGGAAAACTTGGCTTCCAAATATCATTGCTCCTGACTATTAACGATCTGTCAAAAGGGTTTTGGCTTGCAATAGCTTTATTGAGGTCGGGGATTGAGGAGTGAAAGTCATTCATCATTTTGTGTCCGTGTGAAGATAAAGGAGCGAATGCACTACTAACTCAAATTAATTAGGTTAAACGCTTGACATAGCAGCGCAAACCGTTTACTTTTGTGGTGATAGAATCTTCGATTTTGTCGGGGGCGCTGTCTTCTACACTGCCACCTATAAGTTGGAGAATATCTTGAGCCTGCATTTCCAACAGCCACTCATTGAACTCCGATCGCCCTACCCTTTCCCCGATCGCCCGACGCATCCGATAAATCGGCACTAAATCGTCTAAGTTATAATCCCGGTTCAAGCTGTCATACACATCGATCGCCACAGCCTTAAAATCGTCATAGGATGCGATCGTCCCTACATCTGCCTTCCCCTTCTCAACCCGAACACTTGCTGCACCATCCTGATGCCGAATCCACTTCAACAAAGAATTTCCCAGCCGAGTACCAATTTGAGAACCATCAAACTCAAACAGAGAATCCTTACTTTTCAAGCCTTGCGCTAAAACTTCTTTCCCCTTCGCCGTCAATTCCACCAGCGTCACCCGATTTACCAGCGAATACTCGATCGCCCCAGTCGCCTGCAACTCGCCGAGAACTTCCACATATCTCTGACTCGTCTCATTAGTCCGCACAATCCGCTTAGTCAACTCTCCCTTTTTCACCTTCATCTTCCCGCCGCTCAAATCCCACAAATTCAACAGTACCCGAACTTTCGCCTTCGCATCCCAAAGCGCTTGCTCTTCCGGTGTCAAAGGTTTAGGCACCGCAATTTCATCTTTCTCAGACATAATCTATACCTTTAAATACTTGTTCTTACTATCAAATTTTACCAGAAACGTTGCTGACAAACATTTCAACTTTTCAAAACAATCCTCTGCGAAGCTACACATAAGGTATGCAAATTTTATTTAAAAATAATTGGGATTGACTAAAATGCGATCCTTTGATAAAATAAATACCGAATCAAACGAGCGATCGCAGTTCCAATTCTCTGCAGTAAATTGGATAGAAACAATTTTAAGCACAGCCCGCTACCTCCTAGCAACCTCAACAAATGTAGCGATCCCAACCGCAGCTAAAAACCAGCAAATCCGCTTAACTGCGACTTTAGTTCAATGCCTGATTCTGCCTTTAGAAAGACGAATTCAACCTAAACATCTTGTTACATTGCAATAGCAATCAAAACATTGAACAACATTTTACCCATGAAAACTATTCCCGACCAAATTTCCAACATCAAAGAAAAACTTCCAGACGTTACTCCCACCCCTCCTGGTTTAAAAGCTCAAGCATCTAGCCACGACCTCAAAGCTCGTTTAGATTGGGGCGAACCCGGACTCACAATCATCGACGCTCGTGACTTTGAAAGCTTCACCAAAAGCCACATTACCGGCGCCGTAATGATGCCAATGGACGAATTAGTCGATCGAGCACAATCGAGTTTAGAACCCATCCGCGACATCTACATTTACGGTGAAAACGACGAACAAACCGCCGAAGCTGCCAATCTCCTCCGCGCAGCAGGCTTTAGAAAAGTAGCCGAACTAAAAGGCGGAATTCCTGCTTGGAAAGCCATCGACGGCCCCATCGACGGCGCTGCCGAACACGATACTCCCGGCCCCGACGCCTACAACGTTTTCTCTCGCTTGCAACACCACGCCGAAGCCCAGAAAATCAACAAATAATCACACAGAATACCTAGATACCCTACTTATTGAAGAAGTTGGGTATCTAACAAAATAATTTGTTTGTAGTAAGGAATCGAGCTCTCTCTTAAAGCTTGCAGTCACTAAGCACTAAAGTCCTTACTACAAACTTAATTGCGATCGTATAACCGGACTAGATATTAACATTCGCGGACGCAAAAAGTGCTTTAACAGGCTACTTATAGCGTAAAGTGAACAATGCACATCCTACATAAACAAGTGTGTATATCCAAGACTGATTAACACTCCTTCCTCGCGTCCAAAAATGCTTTGACTTCCCTTAAAACTTGCCGATTCCCATCAAAAGTAATCAGCTTAACTGCATCCTCAAATGAACCCCATGCCGAATTTTGAACTTCCTCTACTTGCAACTGAACTTCCATGGAATTTACAAAAGCCAAAAAATAAGTAACAGTCTTTTCAATTGATTCCCCTTCTTTGGCAATGGAATAATGTTCCACAGAACTCGGCTTCCCTTCCTTAACAAAGGAATAACGTTCCACAAAACTAGGCTCCTCAAGCACCTCACAATCGCGGATGCCAGTTTCCTCCTCAAACTCCCGCTTCGCCGTTTCTAGCGCCGATTCCCCCGGATTCGCGTGACCTTTAGGAAACGCCCAATGTCCCGCTTGATGTTGAATCAACAAAAACAAACTATCAGTTTCAGTGGCAAAAACTGGCACAATGCCAAAAGCTTCATCTTTCATCTTTTTAGTGACAAAATTTTACATATCAAAACTTATATTACCACCCCAACCGAGTCGGCTGTTCATAAACGCGCTTCAAAGTATTAACATCCCTAGCCGAAATAGGCGGAGGGTTTCTCACCTGAGAAAAATAAAGCACATCAGTTTCCATCAAACTGTGGCCCCAAATTCCCAAAGCGTGACCCAACTCGTGCCGCGCCGTCGCCGGAATATACTTACCCACTTGAGTCGGATTCAAATAAACCGAAAACCTATGAGATAGCACAGTTTTATTTCCATCCAGACGGGCATACAATTCATAGGTAGCCTCTCCAGAGCGCGATCGCAAAACTCCTTGACGCAAAGGGGGAGCCCGACGTAAAATCCTAATATCAGCCACCTCCGAACTATCCACCACTTCCAAAGGCAAATAAACCCCCCATTCTCGCACCACCTCCAACACAGCCGCCACCCATTCTTCAGACTTATTAGCATCAACGGGACGCTCAACATAAACCTGAATCGGAAACTTAGACCATAGCAAATGACCGAAATTCGGTGGCTTAACCTGGTCAAAATAATCACCACTATCCGTGGAATCTTGCCAATTGGCCAGCGTTGGCGGCAAAGGGTGAACCTGTGGATGTGGCAAACTATTAGGGAGAGAAGAAAGACTCGCCGCCGGAGTATTAACCTGAGTAAAAATTATCAAGCTAAAACAACATAAAGCCAATCCCAAACCAGCCAGCAATCGAGATTTTACCGTAACTTTCCACAACCGCATTTTTGCAACCGCAGATAGACACAAATAAACGCAGATGAACTTGAGATTATCTGCGTCTATCTGCGTTCATCTGCGGTTAAAAATCCAAATCTTATAACTTAGGCGCCAACCAACCAGCACTCAAAATCACAGTCAAACCCATAAAAACAATAGACAGACCCCAAGTAATCCGGTTCAGACTCGTTTCTGCACTCTTGGCGCTGGTAAACAATTGAGCCTGTCCGCCAATCCCTCCAATGCCATCGCCTTTAGGACTGTGCAGCAACACAAAAACCACAAGTCCTAAAGCAGACAAAGACCAGATAACTTGTAACACAGAAACAATATTCATAATCTGGAGTAATTGGTAATTAGTAATCGGTAATTTATTATCATATCAAATTCGGTCGATCGCACACAATTTATGCAGGGACACTCCAAGAGTCCATTGGTGTCAACTTAAGCCTGAAAGCCTTGATAAATCTCGTTTTTACCTGAGTCCAGATCCCCCTAAATCCCCCTTAAAAAGGGGGACTTTGATCCATTTCCTGTTCCCCCCTTCTTAAAGGGGGCTAGGGGGGATCTAGGCTTAATAGTCAAACAGTATTCTGTGACTGGGTTTGACGTTAAATTGACACGAAGAAGGGCGAAAGCCTTTGTCCCTAGTGCTGCGTTCCTACTACAATCGGACTCGCACAGGAGTGCGGTTGGCGCGAACTTCAAACTCAGCCGATCGAATCATAGAACGTCCCGTCATCTCCGGGGGCTGAGGCAACCTCAACAGCTCCAGAATCGTCGGCGCAATATCCGCCAAACAACCATCCGCCCTCAGAGGAACATCCGTTCCGTGACCCGGAATCTTCCGACCTTCGCCTTCTACCAGAATAAACGGCACCGGGTTAGTAGTGTGAGCCGTCCAGGGATTCCCGTCCTCGTCAAACATCTGTTCAGCATTTCCGTGGTCAGCAATAATAATTGCTGTTCCCCCAGCTTTACTAATGGCGCTCAACAGCCGCCCCAAACATTTATCCACAGTTTCGATCGCAATTATCGTCGCATCCATCCTCCCCGTATGACCAACCATATCCGGGTTAGCGTAGTTAATCACCACAAACGAATAGATGCCTTTTTCCAAAGCCGTCACCGCCCCATCCGTCACCAAGTCCGCCGACATCTGGGGCGCCTCATCGTAAGTCGCCACCATCGGACTCTGCACCAACTCGCGGTGTTCTCCGAGAAAAGGCTCTTCCAGACCCCCATTAAAAAAATAAGTCACATGAGCGTACTTTTCAGTTTCCGCCGTCCGCAACTGCTGCAAACCGTGCTTAGAAATCACCTCGCCCAGAATATTGTTCAAATTCTGCGGTTCAAAAGCCACCATTACCGAGAGTTTCGGGTCGTACTGAGTAAAAGTCGCAAACGCCAGCGGCTCAATTAACTGCCGTTCAAACCCCTTAAAATCGGGAGACACAAAAGCCTGAGTCAATTCTCTAGCCCTGTCCGGGCGAAAATTAAAGAAAATCATCCCATCGCCGGATGCTACCGCCCCCGGAGAAATCCGAGTCGGAACTGCAAACTCGTCGGTCACTCCTTCAGCATAGGAGGCCTGCAACACATCCACAGCCGATCGACCGTCAGGCGCGCTCTCAGTCGTCATCACCTCGTAAGCGCGCTGCACCCGATCCCAGCGCTTATCCCTGTCCATCGCGTAGTAGCGGCCGCTGATGGTCGCAATCCGACCGACCCCTACCTCTGCGATATAACTTTCAATCTTTGCTAGAGCTTCGACACCCTCTTTCGGAGTAGTATCACGACCGTCTGTAATGGCGTGAATGCAAACATCAGAAATTCCCCGTGCTTTTGCTAATTGCAGCAAACCCTTAATATGACTGAGATGGGAATGAACCCCACCTTCAGAACAAAGACCAGTCAGGTGCAACTTCCCGCCCGTGGCGCTGACTTTCTCGCAAAGCTCAACCAGCGCCCGGTTGTTGAGCAAAGAACCATCTTCCACTGCATCCGAGATCCGCACCAACTCTTGAGGAACCACCCGGCCCGCGCCCAGATTCAAGTGACCAACCTCTGAGTTACCCATTTGCCCGTCTGGCAGCCCTACCGCCCGGCCCGATGTTTTAATCAGAGTTCTGGGATAAGCAGCCCAGAGACTGTCCATCACGGGTGTTTTCGCAGCGGCGATCGCATTTCCGTCTTGTTCTTCACGATAACCCCAGCCGTCTAGAATAATCAGCACTACAGGAGATACAGACGCTTGTGCCATGTGAATACCTTATTTACAATAATTAATTTCTCGATCGTCATGATTTCCGATTTTGCGGAACATCGGCCGCTAATCAGTTTACATACTTTCTCAGCTCCGGCTGAACAAGGCAAACCAAAATTCCCTCAGCCACAGGATTTTGGGAACTTATTTCGACCGGCTTGGCGAATTGTTTAATTGATTGCCTTGGCTTGTACTGTGAATCGTTGTCGGAGACTGTTACCGATCTCACCAACAGCAGCCGTGCTTTTGCGGCCGGATTTCACGGATAGTTTAACCGTCGGTGGCTCTTGAAACACTAAGAACAATACCACACTTGGTTGCATTTTGCTACCGCCTCAACCAATAATTTTAAAAGCCTTGACCGGGCTGCGAATAACTTTATAGGACACGAGTTGAGCAAAAATCGCTTGTCTACTCTGCTCTCTTTCAGCGGATATAAAATTCTACAACATCTTTTTTAATTTTGACATCGTAATTGCCAAAGAAATCGTGACCGAGCAGACCTATTGGCATTTGTTTGGCGATCGCCACTTCGACATTTTGGATCGCAACACCCCCAACCCGAATCGATCGCACTACGCCGATCGGGAACTCGACAACGCTACCGTCAGCGATCCCCGCTCTCACGGTACGCACCGGCCTCACTCCCAGTGCAGTAGCCATCCGCTGAGAAATTAAAGTGCCGCTCGCCCCGGTATCGAGAATCATCTCAAAAGTCTTGTTGCCGTTAAATACCACATCAATCACCGGCGTCCCGCCAGCGCGACGCTTGATTTTAGCTTGAAATACCTGGGGATTCCCCGGTGGCTTCGTCGGTTGATTTGCTCGCGGTTTGGCACCAGAATTTGACGGGTTCCAAAACTGAGAGTACAATTTGCCAGTTGTCAATCCCGATCCCGTTATAGTGCGATTCCCTACCCTTCGGGAACCCCTACGGGGAACGGGATAGCTGCGCCGCGCGTGCGGCTGGGAACTCACATCGGGCACCAATGTCATCACCTGGGTTTCTGGCTGATGTGAATGAGAATGTACCTGGCTGCCCCCCACCGATCCCAGACCAACCAAAACGCTCGCACAAACCAAGCTCGATCGCCAAATTCGCTTGAGAATCACTTTTGCCATAATCTAAATACCTTAATTAATTCAATATGTCGAACAACAACCGCCACTGATATCCTAACCCGCTCCCAAAAACCGATCGCCCGATCCCCAGATCGGATCGTCAGGAAAACTTGGCAATTTTCAAGCGATCGCATAACATCGAACACAGATAAACTGATAAACGGCAACAGGCTGTAATTGCAGAGCCTTGTTGGAGATCTTGAAATTAAGCATTTAGGGGCGATCGGCAATGCACAAACTTTTATATTTTGCGACTATAGGACTACTAGCTTTCTCGATCGGAGGATGCGGTGGCGACGAAGGCACCAACACAGCCAGCCCCAGCCCCAGCCCCAGTGCAGCCTCTCCGTCTCCGGCAGCCTCTGCCAGCCCCACTCCAGGAACTCAGACTTTCCCGTCTCCAATAGTAGCCGCCCAACCTCCAGGGTTAATTCGATCGACCAACCCAGACGAACGAGCAAGACAGGCTCAAACAGGAATCGGCAACAAAAAGGACAGGAATCCAACGCTTCCGCTTCAGCCAGTGCCCCAAGGCCCTGTGACAGCGAATCCTTCTCAGTTAGACCCCTTTGGGCCGCTGCCGCCGATCGTATTACAAATCCCTCCAGGAGCCAACGGGGCGGGTGGGATGACCTCAGAAATCCCCAAACTGCCACAGCGACAAGTTGCCGTGCTACCCGAGCTTCCCGAGTTATTGGCTCCCCCCCCACTTAACAGGCCTAATCAGACGGTGACTATCCCCAGGTCACCCACGGGCGGTCGAGGAGGCACTCAGCAACTACGAGGTCGATCGGGAGGTCCTTTACTTCCCGGAGGTGAGGGGGGGCAAATTGGCTTGCCGCCCCAGGTTCCAGGGCTAACTACTCCTCGGTTAGGTGGCGGTGGCAGCAATGGTTCGTTGCCCGGAGGCACCGGGGGACAAATTGGCTTGCCGCCCCAAGTTCCGGGGCTCACTCCTCCTCAGTTAGGTCGTACTCGTACATCCCCGCCTGGACTCGAACCCATTGCAGCTAGACCCATAGGAGTCCCGGATCTGCCGGAACTGCCAGTAGACAAGCGCCCCCCCCAATGGAGAGACCCCAATGCCAGGGTCAGAAGAGGTACTGGCACCCGCCGTCCTGGAACTACTGGGCCAATAGCAAGTAGACCCCAAGATGCGCGAAATCCCCAGACTCGCCGTCCAGCACCCCCGCGCCCGCCCCAGCCAATAGCAGCTAGACCTATAGGAGTACCGGATCTGCCGGAACTGCCAGTAGACAAACGCCCGCCTCAGTGGGTAGACCCAAATCCGCCACCACCTCCCGTCATCCCAGTAGTTCCGCCACCGCCTTCTACTGACCTCGCTACGGGTACTGAAGTCAGCGGGGTGGTAAAAGTCGGGAACGAGACGCAAGTGATTGTCAAAGTACCGAATGAACCAACCAGCCGATATGTCAAAGTCGGGCAGCGTCTGTCTAACGGGCAAGTGTTGGTGAAGCGCGTCGATCTCAAGCAAGGAGCCGATCCGATCGTGATTCTGGAGGAAAACGGCGTTGAGGTAGCCAAAGGTGTTGGCGAAAAACCCGCCAGTCGCCAACCACAACCCGCCAATGCAGTTATTAGCCGTCTCCCAAATCCGAATAGCTCAACGCGACGCTAAAAATTGACAGTAAAGTAGGAAAAATGCTAAAGGCAAAAATTAGAGTTTTTGCCTTTTTGCATTTAGGGCAGATCTCAAACCTGAAGGTAAAATTAGTAAAGGGATTAAAAAATAGAGGACTTTTCAGCGAGTATTAGCTTCTAGAAAATCCCTATTAGTAATTGAAGTTAAAGGAGATCGATCATGCTCGGTTCAATTCAAAAATTAGGGATGGTGATATTAGTTGCTTCTTGTATCGGCAGCGCCACTAATCTCTTGAATCTCCAGCCATCAATGGCTCAACCAACACCAGCTCCAAAACCTGAAGAAGGAAAACGCCCTCCCTTCTGCCAAGGCAGCCCTCCTACGGGAAGAGTGAAATGCAATTACGAGACAGGCGATAACTACGAGGGAAACTTCGTCAACGGCCTGCCCGACGGCAGTGGAGTCTACGTGTACGCTAATGGCGATCGCTACGAAGGACAATTTCGGAAGGGAGTGCCAAATGGTAGAGGGACATTCATTTTTAAAGATGATGCCCGCTACACAGGCGTGTTCCAAGACGGCACAATGAGATCTGGGACGGTCGTTTTCCCCAACGGCGAGCGCTACGTGGGAGACTTCGGAGTCGTCCAGAACCTTCAGACTAATGTTATTAGCAGCCAACCAGCAGGGCGGGGTCAATTTTTTTATACCAATGGCGATCGCTATGAAGGACAATTCTTTGCAGGCTCACCCTTTGGCCCTGGGGTATTGGTTCGGGTAGACGGCACTCGCTGTTCCGGCAGATTTTTTAATCAAGAACTTGACGCTAGTGTCACCTGCACTTTCCCCAACGGTACGCGCTATGAAGGAGAATTGCGAAAGGGAGTACCTCACGGTGTCGGGACGATGATCGATGCTAGCGGTAGGCGCTTTCCGGGGGTATTTCGCAACGGCAAACCCGGAGTTTCCTAAAGGATAAATTGAGGTTTTCAGGCAACTTTTGACCAGAAATCGGACAAAAGACAAATGACGAAGGAAAATAAAATCCAGAAGCGCACAGGAGAGACTTAGTTAATGATTTCCCGTTTAAAAACCAGTGGAATCCCTCTATTAGTTGCATCAGTGTTAATTGGTAGTTACGCGACTTATCCCTTTCCCTCAATGGCGCAAGGAACAGAAGCTAGAACCGGTCGCTGCGTCCCAGCTATCCCTACAGGTAGAGTTAGATGCGATTATGACAGCGGTGATAGCTACATCGGACAGTTCGTTAACGGTTTGCCCAGTGGCAGTGGGGTATACGTATATTCCAACGGCGATCGCTATGAGGGGCAGTTCCGTCTGGGCAAACCAAATGGTCGAGGACAATTTATATTTAAGGACGACGCCCGCGTGGAGGGCATATTCCGAGATGGCAAAGTTAGTTCAGGGACCGCTATTTTTACTAATGGCGATCGCTATATAGGGTCGTTTTCTCTCGATCAAAAAGTAGGAGTTCCCACGGGACAAGGGCAATTCATTTTTGCTAATGGCGATCGCTTTGTGGGTCAATTTTTAGGGGGCAAGCCTTTAGGTACGGGAGCGTTCACCCGGGCTGACGGCAGTCGGTGTTCGGGACAGTTCTATACTCAAGAACTTGATGGCAGGGGTAACTGTTCGTTCTCCAACGGTATCCGATATCAGGGAGAGTTACGCAAGGGATTGCCTCACGGCAAAGGCACAATTATCGATACCAGAGGCCGCCGACTTCCGGGGGTGTTCCGGGACGGCCAGCGGGTAGAGCAATAAACTGGGAATAAGTGCGATCTGTTAGTAAGGGCAGGTTGACGGCTAATATTTTTTGCACAAAACCTGCCATTGCTAGGTTTTAAACTCAAAACTATTGATAATTTATGGCCGGCTTTTTCTCAACCGAATTGCTAATGTTAAATATCCACTTAATGGAGTTAATGGAGGCGTTTTGATATGACAACTACTGCTTCTGCTTCCGGCCGCACCGGCCAGTTTCCCTTCGACTTTGCCCCGCAGCGGACTCAAGATGCTGATTTGTTGCAACAACTCGGTTTTGTGCCCGGCTTGAAGGAAATATTGACTTTGCGGCAAGTTCATGCTTTGGAACACGCTACTGTTTGGGTACTGGGTCAATCTGGCGGCGAGGCCACAGCAAGAACCGATAATGAGTTGTTGGGCGGGATGTCCACAGACCAAGGATTTTATCTTTACGGTCGCGTTAGCATTGCAAAGTTGCGTCAGGCAGTGCGCGAGGCTTTGCATCGGATTGGCAGCGGAGAGTGGGATTTAGCTGTACATCCCCGCTGTGGCACGAATTTGTCGGTGGCAATGCTGCTAACGGCTGGACTTGCTGTTGGTATCAATTTAGCCCTGCCCCGGGGGCCCATTCTGCAACTTTTAGGTTTGGGTGCAGCGGCGGCTGCCGCGGCTCAGTTAGCTCCTGATGTGGGATCTCTGGCTCAGCGTTACGTCACAACTGCTATTCCGTTTAATTTGAGTGTAGTTGATATTACTGTAAGTCACGACTTCTGGGGACGCGAAGCTCATTTTGTTCGGGTGCGTTGGGTTGAGTAGTTGCTGCGGGAGGAGGAGAGTGGGGAAGTTGAGAAAATGTTCTTTCTTCCCTCAACTTCGAGCCGTTAAATCTCCTACACGGGTTCGTTGCCGAACTTCCTGATTCCTGATTCCTATTCCTGTCCTGAAACCGAGCTTTTTCTTCTTTCATCAACTCTTAAACTAATGGCAGAAACAGTATTTCATCCACCGATGAGGTCAGATGGGAAAACTAATAATTCAAGATTGTATGCTGCTAGATAAAGCTGCCATTTGTTAACTAAATAATCGCAAATTTTTATATAAAAATGTTGCTGCGGGCAGGTGATTAATAGAGCTATATATATTGTATTTTTGATCAAATTGCTTTGAGAGAATAGGTACGATTAAAAAGTTAATTGGGGCGACTTATCCAGTGACTTTTATTCAACAACTGGAACTACAGACTAAGACATATATTTGCTACATATCTATAACTTCATAATATTATATTCACTTTCCTGTTCACCGTAAATGTATCAGCTATAAAACCCACATTCCGCAGATGTGGGTGGAATTTTTTTATCAGTTGTGAAAAGTTGGAACCCCAAAGTTTTTCCGTT
>NZ_JAUBQS010000082.1:0-21073 GCF_036701355.1 Microcoleus sp. Pol12B3 | reverse complement strand
CAATTGCCACCAGCTAGCACCAACGGCTTTAAGCAATTGGCAGCAGCCCCTAGCAATGAAAGCAAAGGAACTTTAACCCGCGAGGAATGGGAAAGAAAATTCAAAAAGCAACAGCAAGCTGAGTTTGATGAAGAAACTCAAGCCTGCTTAACACCTAGTATCGGCGACCTTTGTTAATAGCGTTTAGGCGGTTCGCTACCGCCACAACTCCCATGAAAACTATCGAAATACTTTCAGCCACCGAGTGCGATCGCCTAATGAGTTGGTGCTACCAGCAAACCTTAGAAATCGAAATCTTCACAGGCCGCCAAACCTGCCGCACTAAAAAATGGTGGGGCAAAGAAGCTGAGTTCTACTTCAACAAATGTCATGTGTTCGATCGTGATCCAATTGAATCCGATGCTTACCTTGCAGCTTTACGCAATCGATTTGAACCCGGAGCCGACTCAATTCTCCTTTACCGCTACGAAATTGGCGGGGAAATTGGTGAGCACTTGGACAAGCAGTGCTTTCAACCGCCAGTAACTTTGATTAATTTGATAGATGATGCCCCCAACTTATTCGGGCAGCGCCCCACAACTCGCTTTCGGTGGGGTCGCAATAACTACGAACTACAGCACGGGGAGATTGTCAGCTTTAATAGTCGTGTCCTTCATTCTGTGCCTAAACTAAAATCAGCCCGCTATTCTCTACAGTTTCGGAGGATTGCGAAATGACGGCATTTAGATTCCTTTTCCCCGACGATGATGAAGGTTTTGAAATAATCGAAGACGCTGAAGCTGTCGAAGAATTGGAGGAAGATGAAGACGAAGAAGCCAGCCAAATTGATGATGAGGTAGCTTGGGAGACTGAAGAAGATTAACTAATTGTGATCGCATCACCTCGGAGTCGGAATGCGATCGCCTGCCCGGAGCTTGTTTTTCACCGGGGATTAACCAAAAACAATGACGATAACAATCATTAAGCATAATGGCAAATACTTTGGAAAAGACAACGAGGGAAAAGTTGCACTACTACGAATTCCCGGTTTGGATGGAGAAGCTGAAGATATTGGAAGCTTCAAAAGATTAAACGAAAGCTATTGCACTTGGCTGCCTCTTTGTGGTGATACTTTTCCCGCAGGATTTTATGAGCCAGAAAACCTTTTCCCAAATTGGAATGAATTTCCTGAACTTCACCAAGTAAAACTCATGGCATGGGATGAAGCAATTGCTTCATCTACTCAAGTAGAGTCGCAATATGTTCAATCTCTAATAGAAGATTGCAAAAATTCACTGTAACAATTTAGCGCATCAGCGGGAGTCGCGCCCCGCAACATCAACAAATTAGCAGGAATCTATCATGACCAAAATCATCTTTTTCGACCTAGACGGCACACTACGCGAAACCGCATCAGGCAAAACTTTTATCAATCAGCCAACAGATCAGAAGCCAATTCAAGGTACACAAAAGGCTTTAGCCTACTACCAGGAAAAAGGCTTTATCTGTATCGGCATCACCAATCAAGGCGGTGTCGCAGCGGGTCATAAAAGCTTGCAAGATGCGATCGAAGAACAGCGCATCACTTTAGAATTGTTCCCCGAACTTTCAGAAATCTTTTTCTGCCCAAACTACGGTGGCGAAAGTTGCTGGCAAATTTCGCGAGGTAACGTACCGCTAGAATTTTCGGCACCACAACCAGAAGGATACATTGACGTATCTTGCCGGAAACCAGGACACGGAATGCTATTAATTGCAGCGCGACCGTTGGCAGAATTAGAAGATTGCTGGATGATTGGCGATCGACCTGAAGATCAGCAATGCGCCGAAGCTGCTGGAGTAAAGTTTGTTTGGGCTTCAATTCTTCATGCTAAATTCGCCGGCCCCGGTATGCGAGAAATTGAATGCCAGCACATTGATCCAGATGTACTGACAGAGTTTTTGTCTTTGTAAGAAGCGAAACGAGTTGCGCTTCTTTGAGAGGAAATTAAGTTTTCTAAAACTAGAGAGTTTCGATCGCACATGATCGAAACTTTTTTTCTGAGGCCGCTTGCGGCCGAACGCCGGCGCACCGCCGGCAACCGACCGGAGCGAAGCGACCGGGCGGCCAAAGACTACTGAGAGCTATGCCAACAACGAGCAAGCTCTGACTGAAAAAAGCTGGCGATCTGCGACCAGCACGAAAAAACCCCCGGCAAAACCGAGGGCACCAACCAACCGAGCTAGACGCTAGAAACCCAGCGACAACTGGGAAGCCGGCCAACCAGAAAACCACCAACCACCACCCAGGGAAACAAAGCCCCAACCAGCAGGCGGCGCAAACCCAAACACCAGCACCGGCAAACCAGAACCAGCGGCAAACGCAGCCGAAGCCCAGGTGCCAGAACCAGACCCGCAGAAGGCACGGGAAGACGAGGCCGAAGGAGCCAACCCCGCAGGACAAGGGCCAGACGGGAAGGACACCCAAAGCCCGCCGAGGAACGAACCCGCAGGCCCGGAACCAGCCCCAGCAACAGCCCGAACACACGCAGCAGACCGAGCCGCAAACGAACCACGCCCGGAACCAAACGACGACGCGGCCAGCACCGACGCACCGGGGAAAGCAGCCCGGAAAGCCGCATCAACGCCCCGCGCGCAACCGACAAACACCGGGCAACGAAGGGCCCGAACCGCAGCAGCAACCGCCGGCACCACAGCAGGAACCGCCGACCGAGAGCCGGAAAACCCAACCGCACCGACCCGCGCAAACACCGACAACACCGAGGCAGGCAAGGGCCCAGCCACCACCGGACACCGAACCGGCAAGACGCGAAACACCGACCGACGCGACACCCGCAGCAGCCGCACAAACACCGGGACAGACACGCCCCAACCGCCGAAACAGCGACGCACCCGGCAAAACGGGAGGGACAAGCCAGAGGCGACAGCGGCCGCAAAACCACCAGCAACCGAGGGGGAGGAGAAGACCGAAACAACGACCCAGCGCGAGAACGAGCGAGAAGAACGGCGAACGAACGAGAACCGGAAACCAGCCACTGCGGAGGCGAGCACAGAGACGGCCGCCGGAGAGAGGGCGAAGACAGAGGCAGGGGAAGAAGTACGCATAGACTTGCAGCTAATTTATTGACAGAGAAGAGGAAGCGGCTGGAAAAACCAAGCTGACCCCCGCTCCGGGATACGGGGAACCTGCTGGCTGGTGGAAACTTGCTCGCCTGCTACTTTTATCCCGGTAAAAGTTCTCGGCTTTCCTCATTTCCATAATACTATTATAGCCCGGTACACCGGGCTATGTCAATGGGTTTGGGGATTTATTTTAATGGATTTTTCGGGGGCCAGACCCATCGCACTGTTAACTCTTCTTTCTCTTTTCTTGAAAGAGAAGTTTTTGGGGTCTTAGTCTGGGTTTTTTCGATCGCAGTGTAGTGGAGGTTTCCGGGGGGATCTGGCCTTTCGGAATAACAGATAGGCTTTCGGGGAAGCCCCCCGGAAGCCGGAACGCAACGTCCGCGATCGGAAAAAGACAGACTGTGGAGGTGTCGGTGCCCCCGCCCCATGAATAACCTTTGGGAGAAGTGCAAGGATTTAGAGGGCACGGACGCCGGAACCGAAGACTGTGCTTGCTCAGAACAGGCTCGGAGCCGCTTCGGCTCGGAGCCGGTAACGGGGACAGATAACCTCTGATTGCACTCTTTTCCAAAAACAGGTAGGCAGCTCGCTCACAGATAACGTCCAGGACTTGCAGACAGCAGTTGTTTTCTGCCTGCCGGTAACGGAGATAGATAACCTCTGTGTACTTCGATCGAACCAACGCGAAGCAACCGTTTCTCTTTCTTCAGTTTTCACCAACAATATTGAACTAAGCATCAAAACGAGGGAGCAGCCGTCACACCAACCAACCAAGCAAATCCAACTCTTTATTCTCTGTAAGAAGCGCAACTGGTTTCGTTTCTTGGATTAGTCCAGTTAATTGTCCAGTACCCCACTGGACTAATCAGAGTTACAATTTATCCAGTACCAAACTGGACAAACTGGATATATGGAAACTTACCCGATCGCAAGCCTGCAAGAGCGCTACAACCTAAGCAGCAAGCAATCTGTGTACGATCGCATAAAAGCTTTATCGATCGAACCAGTAGCCCGAGGCAAAATTTCCAGTGACCAACTGGACAAACTGGACAAGTTAAATCAACATCTAAAATCTGGCGGCACCCTATCTGATTTTGAGAGCAGTCATACCGAAATTTTCAAAACAGAAGCGATCGAACCTGTGGCCGCAACAGCTATAAATCAAGAGAGAGAAAACTTTCTCGAACTCATCGAGGCGATCGCCCGACACGTTGCAGCAACTCGCGACCCGCTGCAACATTACACAGCGTTGGAACGGGCGGTCGCGTCGAGCTGGTTGTTGTCAAGCACCGAAGTTCGAGCGCTCATTGGAACTAAACCACACGGCGATCGATTCCAGCGCGGCAGTTTCTGTTTTATCCGCAGCGGAAAAATAGGCGCTCAGGCAGCGTGGCGCGTTGTCAAAGTTATTGAAGGTGGCGCTAGTTATAAAGTTTAGATTTTAGACTTTAAATTTTGCCTTTCTTCTTATTCTCTAGCAGCGCTTTAAAAATTGCCTCTACATCAAGAGTGCTGCTATTTGAATTTTGAATATTTATAGCAATATCGGAATTCAAACTAACAAAACTACCAGTTATCACAGTTAAGCCACTGTCAGTCAGTCCAAGTACCCGCGATCGAGATTCTGCTGACAAACTTTTAAAAATTCTACTTGCAAGCTCTTCTTTATCTTCTGAACTCAAGCCGTCAATAAGTCGATCCAATTCTTCTACACCCACAAATTTTATATTTTCCATGTCAGACATCTATCTAAGGATGGAAGATTTTATGCGTCCTTCTGACTTTTGCATATCAGTAGGACTACTTGAATCTTTTTCCTCTTTGGGAAACATTCTGGCAACAATCTGTAGCATTGCTTTTTCGAGTTCTTCTGGGTCAGCCACGTTAATTAGGAATTCGAGTTCAGCCCCGAATCCTTGTGGTTGCTTTTTTCCCGCCAATAAGTCGCAGAAATAGCGACGCGCGCCTGGGCTTAGCTCATCCATTCCAAGAAGTAATCGATATAAGCAATCCGTGGTTACGCCTGTTTTAAGCTTGCCACCTCTAAATTCTGAAATATGGTTTTGACTTACACCAGACAAAGCGCTTAAAGCCTTAGCCTGTATGCCATATCGCCTAAGCGTCTGGTCGAAAATCTCGTGAATCATAATTGTAAATAAATATTACAAAATACATCTATTGTTGGAATTAGCCTTATGCTAATCAATAGATGCACTAATCGGATCAATACTTTGCTTACTTTCAACATATCACAAGAATTGAAAAAGAGGCTAAAAGTGTCTCAAAGTCAATCAGGGCAAGGCAAATACTCGATCAGAAGGTACTAGCCATGCAGACTAAGATTCAGGGCAAATTTTACCCCCTGCAACATGATGAGTGGGTCAAGGTTTGCAAAGACTTATCTAGTCGAGCCCGAGATGTTTTGTATTACATCCGAACTGCTGACCCTTACAGCAACGGAGTTGAAATCACTGCTGCTGCGATCGCCAGAGAACTTGATTGCAATCGATCGACAGTTAGCCGAGCCCTTAAAGAGTTGGATGCCAAGGGGTACATCGAAATGGAAATCTTGGCGGCTAAAGTTTCGGTTACTGGTAAGGGTTTGCTAGATGTTGCAGAATTGCAACCGCGTTGCAAAAATGCAACAGCCTCCGCAGAATTGCAACAGCCTCCGCAAATTTGCAACGACCTAGGCGAAATTGCAACATACAATGCAAATTTGCAACAAGCGTCGGCTGAAACCGTTGCTGCTATTGATGTTCAGCCCTCTAAGACTCTTAAGACTTATTCAGACTTATTAAAGACTCTCTCAGAAGGGATGAGAGAGAGTTTTGAAAAGTTCTGTTTAAAGAAAATTGAAGAGTGTTCCTTCAAAATCGGTAGCCGGAGGGCTTGGCTCAATAAGCACGGGGCTGAGTATTTGGAGGAATTCAAAGAGACATACTCCGAGGCTTTATCTAATGCAGAGCCGATCGCTCCCAAAGCTGAGATTGCTTTGCCAGACATTCTTACCTTGCAAAAAATGTATGGAGAAAACTGGGAATCGGCCGCTACTTACTATGGGCTAATTTCCCCCAATTCCCCCACTGTAGAAAATCAGGAGGCAATAGATTGGTGAGCCATTTAAATTCATGGAAAATCCATCCAGACAAGCAACCAGATTTGCTTTACGACGATTGGACTCAAGGTTTTAGCGATGCACACGATCGACTGTACCCACAGCATCCACATAATCAGGCTTACATGATGGGCTGGCTTCGTTGTTTTGGCATGGATGCAGGATATGCAAATCAAATGCCTACATTAAGCGATGAGAACTATTTAGAGGGTTACGAGCAAGCACAGTTTGAACGCATTTGCCACACGCCAAGTCAACCGGATATTAGAGAAAT
Organism: Microcoleus sp. Pol12B3; assembly: GCF_036701355.1. NCBI lineage: Bacteria > Bacillati > Cyanobacteriota > Cyanophyceae > Oscillatoriales > Microcoleaceae > Microcoleus > Microcoleus sp. Pol12B3. Next base: position 14,576 of record NZ_JAUBQS010000082.1, on the reverse strand, counting down.
GAGAGGACAAGTCAATGCTAATTAAGGGGAACAATGGAAAGTCAGCAGCGCATAAACGTCAGCCTAAGTCTGCATCTAGCAGTTCCAAATCGACTCGATCGAATTCTGTACAGAAAGGTAGTTCTCGCAGCGACAACGGCAAAGCAGCCAATGAATTGGATGCAAATCTCGTTTGTCTTGAAGGCGGAGCCGTGGAAAGTAAAGCGGGCGATCGAATTCTGGAAGCGCCGAGGATTGTTGAAGATGCACCAGGGAATGATCTATCCAGCGAATCAACTGAATTAGAAGCTTGGAATCCTGCAGATTTTGGACAAGCTGAATATAAATCTGAAGAAGGCGGTCAACTTAACTTTTTAGAAGTTAATGAACCGCCCGACCCAGATGATTATGTTGGGTCGATCGAACTGTTTGACCAAGCATACAAAGCTTGGGTTGATGCTCAAGCTAGTGATGCACCAGTTTTCACGGCAAAAGAAAGATACGAATTAGAAACAGGCAACGACGCAAGCGAACTAGGAGAAGAAGAATGCAACATATTGATGGATGGCTCGACCTTTGCTCAGGAATCGGCGCAGGATTCCCCTATGCCGGAATCAAATTATGGGAGCGAAGCCCCGATATCTTTTGCGAATGGAATGAATACTGTCAGTCAATCCTCAGACGAAGATTCCCCAACAGTGAACGATTTAGTAACATCAAAGCCGTCGATTTTGGAGCGAGTCAATTCAGAAATAGAAGAATTAGCATCGTCACAGCAAGCCCTCCCTGCCAACCTTTCACCAACGATGGAAAAAGACTCGCTGCCAGAGACGATCGAGACTGTTTCCCCGCAGTTCTTGCCGCCATCTACAAGTTGCAGCCTAACTTTGCAATTATTGAGAACGTTGCCGGACTTCTCAACTGTCCAGAGCGACCAGGAAGCGACAAACTTTATTTCGCTGGAGTCCTTAACGAACTTTCCGAAAGCGGGTACGATGTCGAATGGCAATCTATCAGTAGCGCCCACTTTGGCAGCCCCTGGCGCAGGGAAAGAGTCGTTATTGTTGCGATCGCCCGGAGCTTTATCGACTACGAAAGGGCGACCCCCTGGCAAAACCAGATTGGAGAGTCAGTTGCATCAATTGGGGCTGATTCAGGATGGGGAGGTAGTAGCCCCGGAATTCCTAGAGAGTGGATATCAACTCCCCAATGGCTACACGAATCTACAGGAGAATCGGACAGCCCTAGAATTGTCGCAAGTCCAGGCGCAGCAATCCTTGATCGACCACAAATCGGAGTTGCCTCAAGAGACGGAGACAACCGAGACAGACGCGAAGCCCTCGGAAATGCCCTTGACTGGCGCGTTGCTGCTATCGGACTTAAGCGAGTTGAATATCTTAGTAGCCTTGCCGCCGAACATCGGAGCGCTAACCAAGATTGAATTGTTATCGATGGCACAAGAACAGCACCAGCTTATTTGTGTCATCGAGCGCAAGGAGTTTGAGCTTGCACTAGAGAAGCTGCACCGCGTCCGTTTAACTGGTGTTTACCTTCAGGAGTTTAAGAAAAAGTGCCAGTATGGGGAGTTTGAGAATCAGCTAGAGCAAGCTGGTATCTCAATTCGATCGGCTCAGAACTACATGGCGATTGCCAAGAACTGGGAAATCGTGGAGGCAAAAACGAAACTGGTTTCGTTTCTTGCAGAGGAAAATCAGCCAACAATCGGATTAAAGTGGGCGCTTGAAACTGTACGGGATGAGAAGAAACAGCTTAAGTCAGCGGCACCGCCGAAAGATCCAGACAGTTGGCGAACACCTAACACTCAAGAACAGCCGATCGTCTCGTTAGTCCGCAAAGCATTAGGTGGCGACATCTGGCTTGATCCTTGCTCTAATTCTGGTTCCAGCAGCAGTATCCCCGCAGCAGTTCGCTACTACAAAAATGATGATGGTTTGGCTCAACACAATACTTGGAGCAAAACGGTATACATCAACCCGCCATTTTCTGACCCGTTCCCGTGGGTTGAGCGCTGCTGCACAGAAGTTGCACGGGGTAACGTATCAGCGGCTGTCATGTTGTTAAAAGCTGGTGTTGTGTCGAATGTTGGCACCGGGGAATTGATTAATAAATATGCCTCAGCCCTTTGCTATTGGCGGGGAAGAATCAATTTCTTGAATGATGAAGGCAACGCAATTAAAGGCAGTGACTTCGATTGTGTATTGGTTTACTTTGGCGCCCGACTAGATTTATTCAGAGAAGCTTTCGGCGGGCGCGGGACGATCGCAACGATCGAAAACCACTACAGCTCGGTCAATAAAAAGTACCTGCTCAAGAATGAAATTCCAGAGTTTGGCAACACTCAGGCAGAGCAGAAACAGCTTGCGGCCGCTGTTGGTTTGGGCAATGGGCGATCAGTTCTCCCTGATATGCGGGATGCAGACCGGGAGCGGAATGAACGTTATGATCCGCATACTGTCGTCGATGTGCTTTCATCTCCAATGCCGCCAACAATTCCAATGCCGTCCGTATCTGAAAATCTTTTACAGCCACTTGGTGAATCTGAAACCTTTAACGAGACACCGCTGGCAACTAGACAATTTGAGAGAGCCAAAGAAAATTGTTTGAACGATTACATCACTGCAATCAGCAGTAATCTATCTGATTTCAGTGATGAACAAATCTCATTCTTAGCCAAGATTATTAATGAGGAATCGGCTAAGCGCATAGGGTTTTGATTATAATGGGAAGCCTTCTTCCCTGTTCCTTCTTCCTTCTTGCCAAAAACTTAAAATGCTAAAACTTGATAGATTGGGTAATTGGTACAAGTTTGTAGTTTTTGTAGGAGAAACGCATTTTATAGATTGCGATTCAAGCATTCCAGTATCTATTTGTTTAAAAAATAAGGAATTTTATATTGAATGGTGGGATGCTCGAAAAGAAAGAATTGCTAAAAGAATGAGTAAAATGTTGTTGGAATTATGAAGTACAAAGACCTAAAAATTAACTTAAATATTGCTCTTAATCAAATTCCCGAGCAATATGTACTTGAGATTATCGATCGCATTCAAATTGCATCTGTAGCAATAGTCAGTGAGTACACGTCTAATGTTCAGTCTGAGAAAGTTGTAGACAGAAGTGATAGTGCTGAAAAGGTAGAATAGTTTTATCTATCTAAGAAAAACTTATGCAAGAGCAGATTGGTAATTTTCGCCATGTCAGCGAGACTGCTTATTATCCTTCATGGAAGAAGGGGGACGAGAGAAGGCAGCAAATTTTAAAATTATTGCAGGACAACCCGCAGCTTTCGATCGAGGCTATAGCTCAAGCGATCGCGCTTTCACCTACGCAAGTTAAGCGCCACAGAGCGCGTTTGATTTCAGATTGCTTGTGGAAGGTTTGTGGACTTGCGATCATTCTTTCTACCACTTTCACCGCTGGGGCATACTACGCCGATTCAGCAGCAGTAGAAGAAGCCATTGCCGAACTGTTTAACTTGGCGATCGAAAAGGCGGAAAACATCGGATGGGCGATCGAACAAAAAACTCTCTAAGTATAATAAATTTTCGCGATTTAGCCTTTAATCCGAAAATTCACTGATTTTGAATGTGTGCAATTCTTCACAAAAACCGAGAAATTACCAGTTTCCAAAGAACCGGAATTCTCGGTTTTTTCCGGCACATCCACCGGAAAAACTATTGATTTTTTTCTAAAGACAAACGATAATATGGGAACCGCTACAAAAAAACTTTGGGGAAAAATTCATGACACCGGAAAATGACATGACAACACCGGAAATGGCTATGCAAGAACTTGGAATTAAGAGTTCCCAGTATTACGCAAGGCTCGATAAACTAGGAATTAAGGCTAAAAGGCTAAAAGGAAAAGCTTATTTAGATGCTGACCAAATGGCTAAATTACGGGGTTATAGTGAGCCGGAAAGTGCGATCGCAACAGTTGATAATTCTTCCCCGGAGTTGGTAGCTTTAGAAACAGTGGAAGTAGTTGAAAATATTTCCGATGAAGAAGAGCATGATATATGGAGAAGGGCAGGGGAAATTAAAGCTAAGCAATTAACTGCTAAAGATTTATTAGCTTTGCATTTAGCAGCAGGATTAGAATTAAGAGATTTAGATCCTGATTTGCAAGAGCAAGTAAAGGCTATTAACACGGCGGCTAATCCTGACAGCATGGGAAAGTCGATCGCCGGAACAGCCCAAGCTATGCTCCAGAAACGGCGACTACACCAGACATAAAAAAAGTATGCCAAGCTCTCCGAGGCGGTGATTCTGTAATTGTTCTCGGAGAATTTGGCAGTGTTTTGGATGAAGCTGCAAGGGCAATACAAGAGCAATTAGAGGGAGAATTTAGCATTGCCAACGTTACTTATAAAGGTTCGGCTAGAAAGTTTTTTCAAATAATTGCCGATGCTTTTGATATAGAAACAACAGCACCAAAATTGAATGCTAAGGGGGAAGAAGTTGGAGAAAAGCCAATGGGAATCGACGACATGATGGAAGAAATAGCTTTAAATTTTCCAGCAGATGCGCTATTAATTTTCCCAGAAGCAAAACGACTTACTACAAAAATCAGATTTTGGCTTGAGGATTTAAACTGTCGGATTTGTTGTTTTGAGGTAGTAAATCCAAAGCGTGATATTTTTCTTAAAATGATTGAGATTGAATTGGCACTGCCGGACGATCGACACATCCGAGAAATCATGCAGCGCGAGGCCGAAAATTGTGGATTGAATATATCAGAGGCTAGATTCTCGCAGCTTCAGTCTTATGCAGGAAGAAATGCAGCAGCGGCTCGGAAGATAGTTAAAGAAGAAAAGCTGGGTTTGACTAAAGATCCAAATCACAATCAATATTTAGATATCTCCCCCTTAATAATGGGAATGTTTTGTTGTCTGGGAATTATTAGATTTATCGGTTTGGGTAGTGGCGATCGAAGCTTGTACATGATTGGAGGAATTGCAATGATGCTTGGCTTGGCGCTCAAATATCTGGGAAGAGTCAGCGGACCGCGCCGGAGAATTGGGCAATGATGGCAATCACTCACGCGGCAATATCAGCGGCCGCTGTTGGTTTGAGCTTGAGTACAGTCGATCCGCTGGTGTTGGCGATGGCGATCGGAGCAAGCCAGATTCCAGATATCGACACGAGCACCAGTTCGATCGGACAAATACTTTGGCCTATTTCACGCTGGATTGAGAAGCGTTACCCCCACCGCTCAGTTACTCACTCATTGATTTTCACTGCTGCCCTGGGTTTGATTTCCTTCGGGTTGTGGTGGCGTTACCAAATTGATGCGAAGGTTGCGATCGCGCTGCCACTTGGTCACATCGTCGCCTGTTTCAGTGACACCTTTACCAAAGCTGGTGTTCAATTGTTCTGGCCCTCGCCGTTGTGGTGCGTGTTTGGCTTGAATCCAAAGCGCAGGCTTACCACTGGCGGCACTGGTGAATATTGGGTATTAGTTGGTGCTGTTGCTGCGATCGCAATTAATTTTGGTTTGATAAATGGCGGTGGCTTGAGTCAGTTCACTGCTGAATCACTGGGATTGAGAAGCGGCATCTTAGAAAATTTCCAGCAAAATGCCAACAATAAAGAAGTGTTTGCAATTGTTGAAGGCACTTTCCTTGCTGATTCATCCAGTGCTAGTGGTCGATATTTTATTTTGTCTCAGGTTGGGAATGAGTTTGTTTTATTAAATCGATTGGGTATTTATCAAACTGGTGTGGGTGCTCAGATATCAGCAACCAGAATTAATACAGAAGTAGGTCAGCCAAGTCTCAGACAAATTCTGCCTTTAACTTTTGCCGAAGATGAGATATTGCCAAAGTTGGTATCGATCGCACAGGCACATCCTAAAGCACTCATTCTAATCACTGGACAAATTACGATTGATTCGCCGGAGGAAGTATCAATCATGCCAAAGCCAGGACAGCTTGAAACAGTAAAGGTTATGGGTAATCAGCTAGTATTTAATCATTGCCCACTGTCTCAAATTTTAGATAAATTAAGCTTGCAATTTGGTAGTGGGAGTTTAGAGCTTAAAATCATTTCTCCATCACCGAGGCTATGAAGTATCTACTAATATTTTCTCTATTACTGCTGACTGCTTGCCAAAATCAAAAAGCGAAACCCGTTTCGCTTCTTACGGAGAATAAGGCATTAGCTGCTGAAATCATCGCACCGCCACAGTTACCAAAGGTGAAGCTGCACAAGATTACACTATCGATCGATGAACCAAGCGACCTCAAAATTAAAGCAAATTCTACAGTATCAGCAGGTCAAGTCATTGCAGATCAAGAAGGAGAGCGCGATCGGTTGAATCAGAAGAAGCAAGAGCTAAATCTATCTCTTAAGCGGTTAGAAAATCAGATCATTACTAAGCCAGAGAAACCGCTGGAACCTATACCACCAAAGGCAGTTCCACCTTTGAAAGACTTGGGTGATATATCATATCAACAGTATGAAGCTGGTATCGAGAAAGCTAAGAAGGAATTAGAGCGAGCTAGTGCTGAATTGTCGCTTAAGGATAGGCAAATTGATTATATTAAAGGCATTGAAGGAATAGATCCAGCAATCATCGAGCATGAGTTGGCGGCATCTGCACAGCTTGAAGCTAAAGCCAAAGATGCTGCGATCGAAGTTAATCTAGCTGAGGGTAAGCTCATCACTGCCAAGCAAGAAAGACAGCAGAAAGAGTATCAACATTCTTTAGATGTAGCAAAGCGAATTGAAGAGGCTAATACAGCACAAAGCTTTTATCAGCGCCAGGTTGCCGAAAATCTCATTGCTTATCAGAGGCAGTCATCAGACTACGAGAAAGAGCAGCGAGAAAGAGATTATCGCCTTACACAAACACGGTTACAGCTATCAGCGATCGATGATAACATTAGTAAATTAAGTGTAATTAGGAGTCCTTACGATGGCACAGTACGACGTATCAAATTTGTTGGGCAAGTTGACAATAAACTTAATGTTGATATCAGCATCGTTGTTCCCCTCGATGTCGATAGCGCAGCAACCGCAAGTTCTCCCAGTTCCTCTTCCACCGCCACCGCCTCCGGGAGTTCGATCGGTTCAACAACCGACTCCCAAACCTTCACCAACACCGACCCCTGAGAAGGAAGAAGGTGAATCAGCCGAGCCAGCAGATGAATCTGAACCAGCAGAACCTAGTGAAGAACCCGCAGAACCTAGTGAACCAGTAGAAGGTGGAGGAACTGAACAAATCGCCCCAAAGCTCAGAACCCTTTAAATCCCCCTGATTTAAAGGAGATAGATAAACTTATTCAGGTGCAGATTAATGATGATATGTGGAAATCACTAATCTCACCGCTTCCATGCCTCGACACAACAACCGCGTGTATTTCCTCACTGCAAGGGTTGGCAGTAACAAACTCACCAATTAACTCAAGGATTGACCAATCTATCAATTTAATTGAAGAAAAGATCGAGGAGGCAAACAAGGCTAATAAACTATCGATCGACCTTGCAGTTTTTGAGCCAGCACTGCAATACTTCCTCCGACAAAACGGCACTGGACAAACCACTGTACAAACTCCTGGACAAACTGGACAAGTAGTGCAAACTCAGTCAGGTGGCGGATTCCTTAATAATGTATTGGGGATTTTTACCAGACCAGTAGGTTTGGTAAATGATTTACTTAATGTAATTGGTATCCCACTACTACGGCGTTACACAGGTGGGAACCAGGAAAATAAACAGGCTGCGATAGCAATCTCAGACTTAAGGGTTAAGACTGAAGAGTTGCGTAAATCCAAGGAAGAAATCAATATCAAAACCCGCGACTCTGTGCTGTTTTCGGTTTTGGAGTTTGATGTGCGATCGCGTGAGTTTCAGATCCAGCAGGCGATCGCTAAGCGTGAAATTCAGCGGTTTGAACTGTACAAAGTTAGCTATCGGTTTGGTTCATCATCAACCGAAGCTTATCTCGGACAGCAATCCAGCTTAGATAAGCAAAAAGCATCTGTACTTCGAGAGTGGGCACAGATGCGATCGCAACTTGAAAAGATTAAGCTGATTGTGTTAGCAAATAAAGGCGAAGAAGAAGAATGAAGCGAACAATTTATTATAGAGGCTTCATTATTAATAACCACGAAAAAGAGCAGGGATTAGTAATAATTACCCCTGCTCAAACCAAAATATGGATTAAAGATGCAGTAAATTTCGATCAATGCAAACAGTGGGTAGATGACAAAATTGCCAAATGGGCGATCGAACAAGCTTTCAAAGCTTAATATATTTGACAGAAGTATTTCCAACTTTCTTGCAAATTGCCAAGCTAGTAACTTGATTTATGTCACCTAAGCTTTGAGTTTGTCCACCAAAGACAACAGGGATACTATCACTACCAATAGCATTGGCATTTTTAACAGTTATGTTACGCAGCCCGCAAGCATTAAAGGTTCCACTCTTGGTCGATCGTGCTAAAAACTGAACCGAAACACTGCCACTTTGACCCACAAGAACTGTGCGACCATCAGCTAATTTAAAATTGCTAGGTCTGGATTCTGCCAATGTTGTTCCACTACAAGCGGGAATCGTTTGTACTGGTAAAGCAGAATAATCTACTTGATTACCAGCTATTGTTAAGAACTGCATTGAATGTGGAAGTGTGCGAACTGTTGCGAGTCCGCAAGCGTTAGCAGTAACAGCCACTGTCTTCAATGTCCAAATTTCTGCTGCAAATGGGCTATTTGCTGTGCCTTCAAATTGCAAAATTCTATCCAGACCATTGAAAAAAACTGTTTGTGCGATCGCACTTTGAGGAAGTGCGATCGCAGCAATTGATAGAATCGCTACGATTACCTTTTTCATTAGTTAGCTGGGACGTAAGTTGCAGAAGTTGTTCCAACTTTACGACAAATCATTGGGGCTGGAACCGAAGGAATTGCAGCAAGTGTGTATTCTGTTGCACCGATTGAAAAATTGGTCATGGGTCGAGATGTCCCCACTGTAACTCGCACAAAACCACAGGCGTTAGCCTTAGTAGTAATTACACCCGAAGCAGTTACCTCAATAGCCAAAGATCCTGGACCTGTTCCACCTTTAATCCAAATTTTGCTTCCATCATCAACAACAGTGCCAACAGGTCCCGTATTAGAAGCTGTATAAGTTGATGATGAAGCGCCTGCCGAACAAGTAACAGCAGCACCAGAAGTTTTACCAGCCCAATTTGTTGAACCGCCAGTGATATTTGTTGGCGGAGAAGTAGCCGATTTAGTAAATGAACCCCATCCACAATTATTAAGAGTTAATGTTTTAGGAGCTGGAGCTTTTGGAGCACTAAATCCTGCAACAGGTGCTGCTGCTGTTTGTCCTGGTACATAAACATAAGTTTTCGACGTTGCAGCATCAGTCCATTTATGAACAGCACTAAACGATCCGGCACTTTGTGCGATCGCAGATAAAGGAGCAAGTGCAACAGCAGCTAATCCAGCCCCGGCAAAAAGTCTCTGTAAAAGATTCATGGCTTTATTTGTAAAGTGCAAAATTTTACACGTACTACTTGGATTAAATCAATCCGTGAATTTACCTATTTTAGGATTGAATTATTTTAAAGGAATATATTGCACAAAATCGTTCCCCACTTTTTTGCAGACTGTAGATACATTTTCTGTGTAATCATAGTAAGAAGTTTGATTCTGCACGACAACATAAGCATTGAAGCCGTTAATATTGTCCCAAGCTTTAGGAAATGAAAATGATGCTAGTCCACAAGCATTAGTCTTTCGAGTAACTGTTTTGTTGATACTAGACAAATGCAAATTTAGTTCTCCTGACGATCGAATAAAAACATTGCTAGCCGCGTCTTTAAAGAATGCAGGGGGAGTTACAACAGCGCCTGCTGCATTTTTCCAGATATTTGCAGAGCATTTTGCATCAACAAGTTGAGGATTCAACAATTCTCGATTATCAGAAGTGTAAATATAATTGTTGACAAACTCCGGCAGGAACTTGGTTTTGATATAACCGCAAAATTTTGGTTGTTGCTTTATTAAGACTAGAGGTATCTGAAAATCTACCGAAGAATTAGGCGCATTGCCAGAAACAGAAACTTTCCAAAATTCTCCTTTGTCTTCCCAAAAAAAGGGGGTTGCTGCGATTACATTTTGACAAATCATTGCCACAGCAGAAGCAAGCAAAATCGAGTTTCGCAAATTCATAGGTTTAATTTTTAAGGTGAAAAATTTTATGTGTTTTTTTTGTAAAAGTCAATCAGTAATTACCCTGTTTTTTTAAAATAGTGGCAAACTATTTATAGTTAATCCTTAAATATCATGGATAAAGTTCGATCGACCATTTTGATAATTGCTGCAATTGCTGGAGGGGCTCCAATCTTTCATCATTCGGAGACAAAGCCTGTTTCTTCTTCTCAAGAAACAAATAATACTACTGAGGCACAAGTAAGTCCTATGGAGAAAAAAGAAAAACTGTAGTAGACTAATTTTGTAAAAGTTTCCTCAAAAGCGAAATCGGTTTCGTTTTTGAGGAAAATAGTTTTAAATTAATGGAAATTATATGAATAGATTAGTTGGCACAATACCTTTGATTGCAATTGCAGTTTTAAGCTATTTTTCTTTTTCAAAAGCGCAACCCGTTTCGCTTCTTCCGGAAAATAAACCGGGACTAACGAATCCCGATATGCCTGCAAACCTTGTAGAATACGAGGTTGTGGAAAAATCTGTGCATGATGGCGATACGCTGCGAGTACGATCGCCCAAAGGTGAAATTCTCAAAGTCCGCTTTGCCTGCATTGATGCACCGGAACTGAAACAACCGCTAGGAGAAGAGTCGCGCAATTACCTTCGATCGATTATTAGCAAGGGAAATAATAAGGTTAAATTGCAGCCGTTAACGGTCGATCGTTACGGTAGAACTGTGGCACAATTATGGAACAATAACGGACTTATTCAATCACAAATGACGATTGCAGGCATGGCGTATAAATACGATCAATATAAGAAAGATTGCCCAAATTGGGAGGCGATCGAATCAACTCAAGCTTATGCACAAGAAAATAAACTTGGAGTTTGGAAATTTCCTAATGAGAAGCCTTGGAATTATCGCAAGTCCAGACGCTGAAAACTAAGCGGTTACTCCGGGTCTGGAAAAGGGTTTGAGCCATTATCGCAATCGCCTTTCGCTTCGTTCTCTCTTGTCCAGCCCCTCCGTGTTGGTTTGATCGTCCTATATAAATATCATTCATAAACCGACCGTCTTTCGCAGACAGCACAGGTTATTTTCAAGCCTTAAAGGTTGTTAGTGAGCGAGCTGCGAAAGACTGCATTTATTAATAAGAACCATACGAATTCTATCGTTAACCCAGCCGTTTTTGACCGCTCAGCATCTAGCGTAGCAGATATGTCAAGGGAACTGAATGAAAGAACCTGTTTAAGTGGTTGCTTCGCATTTTTTTATTGGGTTCTTTCACCCTTGACATATCTGCATCTAATGCTGTCTAGGGCGGTCAAAAACTACATTAGGGAGAGGATTAGAGTGAAAAAAAGGAGAGGTAAAGGTATAAGTTATTCTAATCATAAATACCTTGTATTGCCCGGTGTACCGCGCTATAATAGTATCATGGAAATGAGGAAAGGTGAGAGTTTACCAGAGAACAGCAACTGAGCAAGTTTCCAACAAAAATCAAATAATCCCTACGGTCTGGGGTAGGGTAAGTTTGGTTTTTCCATATAGAAAGAATAAATATTTAAGATCGTTATTGCGATCACGTTGTCAACAAATTAGCAGGTGTTTATGTCCCTTCCTTCTGCCATTTCTGAGCTGCTTTCTTCCGCCCCTGCGGTTGGTTTTTCCGGTTCTCGCTCTGTGGTTCCAGCGGCCGCTTGTGCCGAGGTTGTGTCGGTGGTTTCTTCCCCTGTCCTAGTTGGGTGCGCCAGGGGCGTTGATGCGGTGTTTCGGGCTGCGTTCCCTTCGGCCCGTGTCTTCTCGGCCTCCTCGTTTGGCAGTGGGCGCGGTTCGTTTGCTGCCCGTTCCTCAGCTTTCGTGCGGGCCCTGCATTTGTCTGGCGGGGTGCTGGTGTCGTTCCCCGGCTCGTTCCCGTCCGGGCTGCTGCCGTCGCCGTCTTCCTCGCGCGCCTTTTGCGGTTCGGGTTCGGGTAGTTGGGCCTCGCTGGCTTTTGCGGTTGGGCTTGGTGTGCCGTGTGCCGTGTTTCTGGGTTCTGGCTCTGTGCCAGCTGGGTTCTGCGGTCCCTCGGTTTGGTGTACTCGTAGTGTTGGCGGCGGTTGGTGGGTTTGTCAGCCTCGCGCCGTGCAGCTTTCTCTTTTCTAGTTGCTAGCTGGCTTGGTTCGTCCCTCGGTTTTGCCGGGGGTTTTTTCGTGCTGGTCGCGATCGCGCAGCTCTTGCTCCTTCGCCTTGGTTCTCTGGCCAGGGTCGGCTTCCCTCCCCCGGTTGCCCTCGTGCCTCGGGCGGCCGTCCCTGCCTCCGGCAGGGCCGGCAAAGAAAAAAAGTTTTGATCGCACTTGATCAAAACTTTCTAGTTTTAGAAAACTGTTAATTAGTTGCTGATTCTCTTTCTTTAATCCACATTTCGATCGCTTCTACAATTGCTGCACTTCTCGACTCATCAGGCTTTAGTAATTGCTGTAATCGGATCAATATTGATTCCGGGACTTTAGCTGTAACTGGTTTTTTAGGTTCTTCGGGTGACGGAAACCAAGTCACAGCGCCGTTTGTGTTTCCTTTGGGTGCTGGCATAAATTTCGCTAATTGTTGACTCCTACACTATAGCGCGGTTTACCGCGTAACAATTGTAAAGAAATATTGCAAAGTGCTTGCGTTACCTGGTACACTAGGCTATACTATAAGAGTCAAGAAAAAAACAGCAAGCGCTAAAAACGCCCCTGCTGTCAACAAATTAGCTATCAGGATTATAACACAATGATTAACCCTAAGAACTTCATTTATTCCCGCGCTGCTGTTGCCAGAATGTTAGGAATCGCCTCAGATTTAGTTAAAAAAGTAGAAGTTTGGGCTAACTGCATATTTGTAATTGTTAAAGGTCGCCGTCCTCGTTTCTGGAAAAAAAGCAGTTTTAGCAATCACTTCGTAAATTGGAGAAAATTCCAATCTAGATACTACGAAGTAGCTGCAAGATCCGAATCAAGTTTTGAAGTTTGGAACAACAAATCCTCTTATCAACTCAGTGCGCTTCAACAAACGATTCAATGTCCTTGCGATGATTACAACAATCAGCAGCGTATTTTTAAAGGAAAAGGCTGCTGCAAACATGGGTACGCAGTGTTGACTTTCTTAGGGTTTGATCGTCTCAGCGAATATATAGAGAATCATCGCTGGCTGAATGAACATAATAGTAAATTTATCGATGATGATGACGACTACAACAGAAGCGATGATTGGGACGAAGCATCCGATTATTACGATCATAAGATTTACGGGTAATTCTTAGGGGGTCGCGCATCCTACACGCGAGATGTCAGCAAATTAGTTAAAGGATAAATCAATGACTTCATTTAGTTTCAATAGTTTTCCGATCGAAAGTTGGGAAGAACAAGACGGGTGGTATGCAACTGGATTTGATTCTAGTCGATTAGGTCCTTTTGATTCAGAACAAGAAGCACTTGCTAGTTCAATTGAATCTGCCAAACAATCGGGAGCAGAGGATTGTTTTGATGAAAAAACTCATCCTTCCAATTGGAACAAAGACGAGTTTTAATTAATTCCTGTAGGGGGCGCGCATCTTACACGCGCAGCAAATGTCAACAAATTAGCTGTCAATTCCGAACCATGAAAACCGAATCTATCTTTACTGGAGTAGCTAACTACTCAGAAACTATCTACGAATTTGAGAATGAATTAGACTGGTTAGAGCATTTAAACCAGCAGTTTTTAACACCAGGTCAAAAGCGTTTTAGTCAAGGTAAATGTGATGCACTGTTCTTGATTGAGCCTGAATCGGATGATTTCGATTACCTCTGTGGCTGGCACTGGCAAACAGAAAAACTCATCCAAGATGCTGAAGCTTTAAATCTTGAATTTGGCGAATTCTAATCACAACTAGCGGGAGCGTTCATCGCTCCCTATTAACAAAATGAAACGCACAATTGCAGAAATCTTGGCAGATTTCGAGAAACCGATCGAACGGGAGTACATCAATCAAAAGCCCGTATTCAGCAAAAAGCAGGAATCAGGAAAAGTCGATTATGTGGCGTGGCACACTCTCTGCCGGCTGCTCAACAAACACACCAACGGCTACTGGGAATGGAGATTGCGGACTCAATTTATGGGCGATCGAACTGTGATTGAAGGAAGCCTCACAATCCACGGCTCAGACGGTAGCCTTACCCGCGAAGCAACAGGCAATGAAGAATCGGAGGTTGATGGATACGGCGACCCTTCATCAAATGCCGAAGCAATGGCACTGCGTCGTTGCTGTGCAAAATTCGGCCTTGGTTTGAGCTTGTGGGAAAAAGGAAAATCTACCAGCAAAGGCAACGGCTTTAAACAATTGCCACCAGCTAGCACCAACGGCTTTAAGCAATTGGCAGCAGCCCCTAGCAATGAAAGCAAAGGAACTTTAAC
>NZ_JAUBQS010000168.1:0-1254 GCF_036701355.1 Microcoleus sp. Pol12B3 | reverse complement strand
TATTCCTCTTCTGTCACTCTAGGCAGAGTATAATAGGACAAAATCTCTCAAACCTGAGCTGGGTCTATGGTTAAGCCTCGCCAAGCTGATTCGACATTGAAATTGATTGATGAGTATTGTAGCTATTACAGAAATCTGTTTTCAGAAGTCAGAAGCTTTGAAGCTTTTACACATCTTCATGCTGGTATAATTTCTGATATTAAACGTAAGACACTACCAGCCATTGCAGAGATAATGGGGCTAGAAAATGCTCAAGGATTGCATCACTTTCTTGCCCAATCACCCTGGGAGGCTCAAGCCTTGAGAAGGCAAAGGCTAGAATTAATTTTAAAAATTGTTAAAGATCGAAAAATCGTTCTCATCATTGACGAAACAGGAGATCCAAAAAAGGGAAAAGCCACAGATTATGTAGCTAGACAATATTTAGGACGACTTGGAAAAATTGACAATGGCATAGTGGCTGTAGTGAGCTATGGTCTAATAGATGGGTTAACTTTCCCATTAATGTTTGAAGTTTATAAACCTAAAGAACGGCTTAAACTAAAGGATAGTTACCTAAGCAAACCCCAAATAGCCAGCCAGATGATTAGAGAAATTAAAGCAATGGGGTTTGAAATAGACTATGTTCTGGCTGATAGCTTATATGGAGAAAGTACGAGTACCTTTATTCGCTGTTTACAAGGATTAAACCTTCGGTTTGCTGTAGCGATTCGGAGTAACCACGGTGTACGGTTGCCGTCAGAGCAAAGGGTTCGAGCTAACAAATGGCGTAAATTTGAGCGGATATTTGCCGATGGAAGCCGAGAAGTCCGCTACATTCGAGAAATTATTTATGGAAAAAAGAGAGAATTGCGTTACTGGGAGATCACAACGGATATAGAGACCATCCTCGAAAATTCAACCTGGTATGTGATGACACAAATTCCGGGAGTTTTAGCTAAAGAAGTTGGGAATTTGTATGGAAATAGGACTTGGATTGAATATGGTTTTCGACAAAGTAAAAGTGAATTAGGATGGGCGGATTTCCGAGTCACCCAATATTCACAGATTGAAAAATGGTGGGAAATCATTTGTAGTGCTTACCTGATGATCAGCCTCTATAGTAGGTCTAATACAGCCGTCAACTCCCGGACTTCATTACCCAACACTTCATCGGCAAAAAACTGCCCAATTCTCCACCGCTTTGAGCAACATCAAGACTGGGATGAGAAAAACAGTTGGAAAAGCCATCTCAATAACTTGAGATTAATGCTG
>NZ_JAUBQS010000167.1:0-1269 GCF_036701355.1 Microcoleus sp. Pol12B3 | reverse complement strand
TTGACGGGGTGACAACCCCGTCAAAAGCTTGATAAAATCAAGGACATAGCCCTGTACCCCCTCTGGAAGAATGGCAGCTTATTACGTCTCATGCTCATTAATTCACCAACTATTTCTTGACAAAATTCCATGCCGACTACCCAACATTGACCATATAATCCAACCCAAAAACTGCTGTGCCGAGGTTGCGAGCGCAACCTCTCAGTAACACGACCAATATATTTCTGAATTCCCATAAGCTTGAGCTTACGTCCCTGTAAAATAGCGCAACTGTAAGCCAAAGCTATTAATAAAATTAAAGTTTTTAGGCGGTCGTCACAAGCATGACTTTTTTCTAAATTGTAGCCTCCTGTTTTACAGTCTTTAAACATGGCTTCGATACCACTTCGACATTTAAACGCGGACACAGCTTTTTTTAAAGTCCCTATATTTGTGAGCAAATACCAGCCTTCATCTTCACCACTAGCTCGATATTTGCGTCGCCAATAACCGGCGATATCAAACAAACCAAATCCCTTTTGTTTTGTAACTTTAACTCCTTTCAAATAAAAGCTCGTTCCAGGTACTAAACCACACTCACTTAAGCGCTTAAATTCCTCTCCCTCTTCTTGAATATATCGCCCCTGTTTTACTCTCAAAACAAACGTTACATTCTTTTCACACAGCCAACGTGCCAGCTTCACACTCCCGAATTCTCTGTCTCCTAATACCACAATTTGATATTTTTTTAGCAGGCTGAGAATCGGACGAATTAAAAGCTGTTGTTCTTGGAGGTTACTACTCCCTCGTTTTGATAATATTTGCCAGTATAAGGGTAAGGCTCTGTGTTCCCAAATTAGGCTAATCACAAAGATATTTTTGTCCCGCCACTGGGTTCTATCAATGGCAACCATTAACTGTTTCTTATTTTTCCCATGAATTCTTAAGATATATTTAATTAGAGGAAACCAAATCTTCTCAATCTTGAGGATTGGTAATTTGAGAAATCTTTGAATCCCACGTCGTCGGCTCTCAAACATGATCGGGTATGGCATCAATGTCGCCAATAACTCAATACTTACTTGTTTATGAACTTGGAGTAGAAAAACTAAAATTGTCAGAGTTAAGTATTCGGTCTTTTTGAGTTGCTGTTGGAAACAGATTTGGTAAGATGAAGGTAGCATTTTAATAGATGGGGCTTCTTGACAATACTGACCCCATCTTTTTTTACCATAAATCGGTCTAACCTGCTTCAGCTAGGGGTTTTGACGGGGTTGTCACCCCGTCAGA
>NZ_JAUBQS010000166.1:0-1270 GCF_036701355.1 Microcoleus sp. Pol12B3 | reverse complement strand
CTTCTTTGAATGGTGAATTTATCTCAAAATATACTCACCACTGATGAACAGTGTTCAATAAGATGCGTTCCCCCTGCCCGTATACCCTGTTGATAAAAGCGACCTTTATTTCGAGTCAACTTCATTAACTGTTGAATTTATAATAAATGCCGGTCGAGATAATCAACCCACTGTTCTCCATCCTTACCAACGCCAAATGTACTCTGTCTACGGTATTTTTTTCTCGGTTGGGAGCGGCGAGATACATATTTTTGTACCTGCTTTTTCTGAGTTTCAATGCCTTGAAATATCGCGGAAGTGTAGGCGATAGCCATTAACAGAATCATCTTAATCAGTCGGTCTCCCCTTAAACCACTCCTTTCTAGATTATAACCTCCTGTCTTGCAATCTCGGAACATTTCTTCAATTCCCATTCGCTGTTTATAAGCGGAGATAGCGAATGGCAGCGAGCCTAAATCTGTTAAATAAACCAGGCGTCTTTTACTTTCCTTCCCGATAATTTCGTTGCCATTTACAAGCAATATCAAATCCTGCTACTGGCTGCGTTTTTCTGACCCTAATTCCTGGAAAATATAAGGAAGTTCCACAGGATGCATCCTAAGTGGTCTAAACTTTGCCCAATTAAGTTTTCTGTTTCCAAACAATGATTCTTTTTCAGTCTTAAGCAAAAAGATACACCCACTGTCTTGAGCCAGTTTCGCAAGTCTACAGAACAAAATTCTCGTAGCTTGCGGGGGGGGGACGCCATCGCCCAAAACGATCGATTTATATTCTTTAAACAAGGGTAAAACTTGTTCGAGAGCGAGGGTTTGTTCTTGTAAATTACTGCTTCCTAATTTTGGCAACAAACACCAGTATAATGGAATGGCTCTTTTCTGCCAAATTAGGGCGATTCCCTTCGGGATAGCTTCGCTTCACGTAAACAGATTGATACAGCCCCATTGAGTCCGATCGCCTGGGATACCATTGCCCATAACGTCACTATTGGTGTGTAGACGCGGCTGTAATACCTCACATTCTCGTTAGCCAGAAGCTCTTGGACTTTAAAGTCTGGTAGAAGCTCCTTCCAGGGTAAGGCCACACTCTGTAAAAATTGTTGCTTGAGAATAGACGCACGATTTGACATAAGAGAGATAGATTTTTGTGTTTTTAAGGCAACGATCTATAGCAAATCTATTTGAGTCGTGAATGTAGAACCCACATTCCGCAGATGTGGGTGGAATTTTTTTATCAGTTGTGAAAAGTTGGAACCCCAAAGTTTTTCCGTTTA
>NZ_JAUBQS010000081.1:0-21840 GCF_036701355.1 Microcoleus sp. Pol12B3 | reverse complement strand
GAAGCTAAGTGTAGGTTTTTCCATAAAGCGATATATTTTATCATACTTTTGCCTACTTGCAAAATCGGGATGCTCCCGTCTGGCTCAGGGTAAGGATAGTGCGATCGCCTATGGTGGACGCTTTGTGCCATCGCCCTTTCACTATCCCTATAAGCTATCTCTATTGGAAGTAAGCAAGATTTCAACAAAACTGAACGCGAATCGGTCGTGACTGTCGGTTTTGTGCTTCGTAAGCTTTAGATAACACTTAATAAGTTTATGCAAATCAAGTCAGACACTATCAAAACCATTGGTATTATTGGCTCTGGCGTAGCTGGATTACAAGCCGCTAGGTTTCTACAAAACGCTGGGTTTAATTGCGAGATATTTGAGAAAAGTCAAAAATTGGGCGGCGTGTGGGCGGCTGGATATCACACATTTGGGCTACAAATCTTTTCTAAGCTCTATGAATTTCCTGACTATCCCATGCCTGAAATCTATCCTGATTTGCCATCAGGTGAACAAATTCGCTCCTATCTAGAAGACTACGCTCACCATTTCCAAATTTTTGACAAAATTCATTTCAACTGCATCATTAATCAGCTTGAATCAATACCTGAAAATCGCTGGATTCTTCACTACACAAATCAGGAAACTGGAGAAACAACTCAAAAAGAGTTTGATTTTATTGTTATCTCGACTGGGCTTTACTCTAATCCCTATATCCCCAATATTCCCGACCAAGAAGTTTTTTCCGGTAAGATATTACACTCTAAAGAATACAAATCCCCTGAAGTGATTAAGGGTCGCAAAGTCGTCGTCGTCGGATTTGGCAAGAGTGCCTTAGACATTGCAACAGATGCGGCACAATGGGCAACGGAGGTCACTTTAGTTTTCCGAAATGCTTACTGGCCCGTACCCCTTCGGATATTGGGATTAATTGATTTTAGGGCTGTTTTCTTAAATCGTTTAGTAGGTGGGTTTTTACCTCTCTATCAACGCCCCTACAAGTGGGAAGAAAATCTTCATAAGTATTTTGCGTGGCTAGTTTGGGGATTTTGGCGATTTGTAGAAGTTGTATTGCGGCTGCAATATCGATTGAAGGAATGCAATGCTATCCCATCTCATCCCGCTAAGGAAGGTGTGTTCGCGCAAGGTTTTATCCCACGGGATGAGACATATAAACTGATGCGTCAGGGCGCAATTAAAGTGCAACGTACAACCATCGAACAGTTTACGGGTGATGGTTTAGTTTTAGGAAACGGAGTTCACCTTGATAGCGATGTTGTGATTTTTGCTACGGGTTGGAAACCCAATAATAGCTTTTTACCAACAGCATTTCAATCCACAGTGGAAGACGATGGCGTTTATCTTTACCGCCATATTGTTCACCCCAATTTACCTGCTTTGGCTTTCATCGGTTGGGCTTCTACATTTTCCAATTCGCTCACAACCCACTTACAAGTTATTTGGCTAACTCACTTGTTAAAAGACAAGATTAAACTGCCTGAACGTGAGGTAATGTTGCAAGAAATTTTACAAATGAAACACTGGAAACGTAGCTTTATTCCGCCTGTTGCTGGACGCGGTTCGCTGTTGCAAGCACATATGTGGCACTATCACGATGAATTGCTGCGCGATCTCTCGATTAATCCTTACCGCAAACACAATATTATTGCTGAGTGGCTTCAGGATTATCGACCTACTGATTACCGCGCTCTCTTGGTGCAAATTACTTCAGAGAGTGAACAGGTCGCTACAGCTAAGGGTGAAACATTGTAAAAAAGAACCGCACTTGTATGGACGAGTTCCAAAGAACGAGATTCAAAACTTCAGATGGTGCTGAGCTAAGCTACATCAGTGCAGGAAAGGGAAAACCCATTGTGTTGATTCACGGTTGGTCACAATCGGCTGAACAATTCAAATATCAAATTCCTGCCTTTGCCAATGAATATCATGTTATTGCGGTTGATTTGAGAGGACACGGTGAGTCAGAAAAAATCCCCTATGGTTATCGCATCTCTCGATTATCCAAAGACATCCAAGAATTGATTGATGCTCTGCAACTTGAAAAGCCACACCTACTGGGCCATTCAATGGGATGTGCTGTTATTTGGAGTTACCTCGATCTGTTCGGCTCACATGCAATTGATCGATTAGTATTGGTCGATCAATCGCCGCTATTCACATCCCGCCCACATTGGGATGCTCAAGAAGTCGAGGAGGCTGGAGCGATTGTCACATCCGAGCAACTCAATGAAACGGTACACGCTCTGTTAGGTTCCTCCGCCGAGGACGTTACCCGAAACATCCTTGTTTCAATGGTGACTTCTGCGATTTCAAACGAACAATTCGAGTGGATGGTACAGTGCAATCTTCGGTGTCCGCGAGCGATCGCAGCAACACTGCTCTACAACCAATTTCATATGGACTGGCGAGATCAAATTGTGAAGATTCGCCAGCCAACCCTGATTATTGGTGGCAGAAAAAGTGTTATTCCTTGGAAATCGCAAGTTTGGATCAACCAAAGCATTCTTAATTCTGAGTTGGAAATCTTTGAAGAGGCAGAAGGTGGGGGGCATTTTATGTTCATCGAGAATCCACAAAAGTTTAATCGACGAGTCTTGCACTTTCTGAAGAAGCCGCTATTTGTATTACGCCAATAGTTTTTATTCATCTACCCTACTCCGACAACTAGGGATAATGGAATGCACAAAAGGGACACGAAAATATACATCAAACGCATCAAACTTTTAAACAAGATGGGTTACTCTACTTAACTCATCTTAAATTTAGTTATATTCATCTAGTTATCAGGGTAAGCGCATCTAATTTGGTAGTTAAAAATACAGATTATTTGGCACATTTATATAATGACAGATATCGTTTGAGGAGCTCCGATGTTATCTAGTAGACTGGTGAGTGCCAAGTTTCTATCTTACTTAGCAGGTCGGTCTTATGGCATCAGGTTTCACCTCTGACAAACACAGGATTAAAAGGTCAAAAAAATTGAGTATAGCTCAGGCAACTGAACTGACAGAAAAAATGGCAGTAGTATTTGCCCAAATCAAAGACCCCCGTGTAGCAAGAACCCGTGTTCATGTATTAACAGATATTTTAATTATCGGAATATTGTCAGTGATTGCAGGAGGTAACGGATGGGAAGACATGGAAAATTATGGAGTAAGTAAAGGTGAATGGTTGGAGCAGTTTTTAGCTTTACCAGGAGGTATCCCGAGTGCGGATACATTTCGACGGGTCTTTGAACGCATTAATCCCAAAGTATTTGAGCAATGCTTTCGACGTTGGATAGAATCAATAGTTGAGGTAGCAGGAGCGCAGGTAATTCCCATTGACGGTAAGACCCTTAAAGGCTCATACGATCCTTGGCAAGGCAAATCCGCTTTACATCTAGTTAGTGCCTGGTCGAGCGAATATCGTTTGGTTTTAGGACAAGTAAAGGTGGCAGATAAATCAAATGAAATTACCGCAATTCCTGCATTATTAGAGTTATTAGACATGGCCGGATGTATTATTACGATTGATGCCATGGGTACACAAACAGCAATCGCCTCTCAAATTTATCACGCCCAAGCTGATTATATCTTAGCAGTTAAAGGAAATCATCCTACACTTTACGGACAAGTAAAAAACTGGTTTGAGCAACAATTATCTCACGGATTTGAAGGTACGCTCCATAGTTATGACCAACGGGTAGAACGAGGTCATCATCGGACTGAAAAACATTCCTGTTGGTGCGTCCCTCTTTCTCAATTGCCAACTTTACATCACCAAAACGATTGGGTCGGTCTTCAATGTGTTGTCATGGTAGTCCGTGTCAGACATCTATGGAATAAAACCACCCGTGAAGTTCAGTTCTATTTAACGAGTTTGTCATGTAATGCCGAGCGAGTAGCACAAGCTATCCGCCTGCATTGGGGTATTGAAAATAGTCTGCATTGGACTTTAGATGTTACCTGGAATGAAGATGCTTGTCGCGTCCGTACAGGTCACGGACCACAAAACTTAGCACGGCGCTGCGACGCCTGGCTCTTAATGCTTTAAACCTGGAGCAATCTTATAAACGTAGCAATCGTCAAAAATCCCATCGGGCTGCTATGGATAATAACTATATGCTGACTGTTCTCGCTGGTTGTTTATTTCCACATGATGATGCCTCAAGACCCTGTTGTCAATAGACTTTGAGATGCGCTTACCCTGATCTAGTTATCAATTGTTTTCAACCCGTTGAAACGGGTTTTGCTCTGTTAGCCCGAACTTTTAGTTCAAGGTGCGTGATGCGATCAATACTCAACAAAAGGCTTAAGTAATTCTACTTAGTAAATTAACGAAAGTTAGTAGAGATTACTCTCTTTTGTTGACCTGTACTCAAGACGTTTTTCAGATGTTTCTTCCTCTCGGAATCCCTACGATAAGGACAGTTAAGCAAAGGGCTTAACTCAAGACAAACCATAGATAACAGTCCGTGCGTCGCCGACTCGATGAGTTAACCGCCGGAAGAACTGTAGCCGTCTAAGGCACTTGATTGATTGTGCAATCTGTTTGGGAGCTGGTGATCGCTATTCTGGTTTCACGTTCAAAGCGATCTCTACTTGAGCGATCGCATCGCCCTCGCACTTAGTCCTAAATTATTTACATCAAGCTTCTGCCCAACTGCCAAAACCGTTGATGCGAGAGGAATAAACTCATGAATAATCTAGACAAGAATTGGAACAACCTATTTGGTGAGTATACGGGTGATGAAACGGCTTGGCATGGGCAATGGACTACGCACTCTCCCAACCAAGAAGTAATAAACAGCAAACAAGCAATCAGAGGTTTTCGCTCGAATTTAGACAACACAGTCATTACTCATATCAAT
Organism: Microcoleus sp. Pol12B3; assembly: GCF_036701355.1. NCBI lineage: Bacteria > Bacillati > Cyanobacteriota > Cyanophyceae > Oscillatoriales > Microcoleaceae > Microcoleus > Microcoleus sp. Pol12B3. The sequence goes on along the minus strand of NZ_JAUBQS010000081.1, from coordinate 16,979 downwards.
CGCTACCTTGATGCGGATGGAAATGTTGTTGATGAAAAAAATTGGCAAATCGATCGAGAAACCTGTAATCAGCCTGATGGAGTTATTCATCCTGCCATGTCCTCAATGCGAGCATTATCGTTGGGAGCGGGTGCAACGGCTTGGACTTCGCAGAAGCTAATTCCAGGAAAACCCTTTGGTGTAGAACTCTTCTTTAGAGATGACAACTGGCGAACAAGTGCTGCGATTATATATGGAGAAAACGGTCAGCTAAATCGAATCGTACAGATTCGAGAACATCTGAGTTGTTTCTCTGATCAATCACCGAGTTTAGGAACCTCAGATATTTCGGGGAATTGGATTGGGAAAAAACGCTCCCTGACTTCTAATTTAAGCGTTTCACCGGAAGAGAACACCCAAATATCTTTCGATAAACTCAGTGGTCAACACAAGATGATTTCGCTTCCTGGAGGCATGATTCTAATGCTTCCTGAAATCGTAACGGTCGATCGACCGATTCAGCTCGCGGCAGGTCAACGAACAGCAGACGAGCAATTGAAATATCTCACGGCTCACTATAGCGCCGATGGTCAGTTTACATTATTAATTTTTGCAACGTTGCAACAGCAGACCTAAACGGAATAGATTGCATAGAAGGAGTACATCATGACTCAATACGATTACATTGTGATTGGTGCAGGTTCAGCAGGCTGTGTCGTTGCCAATCGTTTAACCGAACACAGTGAAACAACTGTGTTGTTGCTGGAAGCGGGTGGTCCGGATACTAAACCGAAGATTCGCCTCCCTGTAGAGTTCCCAAACTTAATTGGTACCGAAGTAGATTGGGGATATTTCACAGAACCAGAACCGCATCTAAATGGACGTAAGCTCTATTCTCCACGCGGTAAAGTTCTGGGCGGCACCAGTTCAATTAATGCGATGGTTTACATGAGAGGCAATCGTCGCGATTATGATAACTGGCAAGCATTAGGCAATCCCGGTTGGAGTTACGAGGATGTATTGCCCTACTTCAAGAAATTTGAGAATCAGCAACGTGGCGCAAATGAATTTCACGGAGTCGGTGGACCGTTGAGTGTGACCGATCCGATCGCTCCAAATGTCGTATCTCAGTACTTGATTGAAGCGGCTGTGGCTCTGGGTTATCCACATAATCCTGATTTTAATGGCGCATCTCAGTTGGGCATAGGGCTTCCTCAAGTAAACATTAAAGACGGCAAGCGACATAAGCTGAGACGCAGCTAGATTGTATAATATAAAAAAATAAGCAATCATTAGTTATAGTGTATGCCAGCCAAAAATCATCTATCTCAAAATCAAAAACAGAGACTCATTAAAATACTAAAAGAGTCTGACGATAAGTATGTGAGGGAAAAAGTTCTAATTTTATTGCTAATAAATGACGGAAAAACTTATCAAGAAATTAGTGAATTTATGGAGATTGCTTACACAACAGTAGCTTATTGGTCAGTTCATGGCGACCCAGATAATTTAGAGAGTTTTTTAGATAAAAGAAGCCCAGGAAATTTTCGCAAAGTCACTCCAGAGTATGAAAAAATATTGATAGATACAATCGACAAAGCTCCGGAAGAATATGGATATGAATTTGGGACATGGACAGCAGCCCGACTAGCAACATATTTAGAAAAAGTCACAGGAATTAAATTGAGTAGTTCCCAAATATCCAGAATACTACATAAAAAAAATACGTTTATATTTGGGCTAAATATAGTTTAGAGGACAAACAAAATCCCGTTGAAAGAGAAGTATTTAAACAGAAGCTATCCGAGTATTTAAAAATAACAAAACAAAGCCCAGAGCTTTTACAGGTATGGTTTTGGGACGAAAGTGGATTTAGCTTACGAGTGATAAGAAGAAAAACTTGGGGTAAAAAAGGTAGTCGAAAAAAAATCACAGGTCAAAGGAGAAGAGGCAGAGTAAATATCATGGGTGGATTGAGGTATCATGACAGAAAAAGGTTAAATTTTGTAATAAAAAAAGGAGACTCGAATACGTTTTATGAGCAAATTAATGCCTTAAATGATTCGATAGTTCAAGAATGGAGAGAACTGGGTAATCAAGCTGAAGATTTTGCCGAATCGGGAATGAAGATTGTAATTATTTTAGACAATGCTAGTTTTCATAAAAAGAAAGATATTCTGAGCCAAATATCAGCCGAAATGCCTCATATTATTTTAGAATTTTTGCCACCTTACAGCCCCGATTATAATTTGATTGAATTGGTCTGGCATTCAGCGAAAGAATATATAGCACATCGACTGTTTAAGTCAGTAGAAGAATTGTCAGAATTACTACATAGATTATTAAATGAAGGAGAAATGGTTATCAAATGGGATCGAAAAATCAAAAATAAAGGCAATGCTATTTTATCCGGTTTAGCTGCGTAGCAGCTTATCACCTCAAAATCAGGAGAGCCTATCAAAATGTATTTATTTGATACTAATGGTAAATTCATTAACAAAAATTGTTAAAGGCATCTTGAAAAAACTGCCCAAAAAAGATTATCCTGTATTGATCACTCGTCTGTTCTTTGAGTGCTGGTTATCTTACAGCAGATTGCAGGTAAATAGAGTACAATCAAGGGACTGCATCAAAAGGGATAATGAAAGCATACTCCATCGACTTCCGAGAAAAAATAGTCAAAACGAACAAGGTAACACCTCGATCAGAAAAATAGCGTCTAGATTCGATGTGAGCAAAAGGGCGTTGCTGAATTAATGGATGAAGCGCGCGGGTACAGGAACATCACCAAACTTGAGGTAATGAATTAATAGACGAATCGAGTGACGCAGCATTTCTCGCTTACTTGGAATAGCATAAAGTTTTGCGGTGTAGACGAGCTAAATAATGACGTAAGCGCGTGTTCTCTCCTTCTACTCTGAAAAATAAATTGTTAGCCAATATAATTATTATATTGGTCGAAGAACCTATGATTTTATTGGATTGTATTGTCTGATAAATTGAGCAAGTTATTGTCAGAAAAAAAGCCGGGATTCAACTTAAGATATTGTCTACTAATTTTAACAAAAAGGTAAGGATTCAGGTCATGTAAAAAACAGTAAAACCTATACGGTGTAACAATTCGATCCAATAATCATCAAATATCCATTCTTATTAAGAAACCATGAAAGCTTTGATTGTCGTACCTATTGAGAATTAAGCTGTTGATTTAGCGAAGGCTTGAATTGTAGAAGTCCTTCTGTGACTACGTTTCAGATACCTGAATCCTTACACAAAAAGTAGAAACCAAAGTTAAAAAAGTTAGACTAAAAAAGTTGGATGGCTTGGATTTTTCAAAAATACCAGTAAGATGAATCACATCTGCGGAATGTGGGTTAAAATTGATGATATTATTAGTATAATTGCTGATTGAAAAATATTTCCCTAGCTTAACTTGTCAGCAATAGTCCTAACCTTATACTCTGCATCAATCCAGAATAATATTTATACAAATCAGACAGGGGAAGAGCTTCAGCCAAGTGCGTACAAATTTCCCGTTTTGGCACGGTGATGCTCTGTTGAGATGTTGAAATTACCCGTTGCACGAGTAGCAATTTTTCCAACCTAAGTCCCAATCTTTTTACCAGAACTGACAGTAAATTTAAAAATAGAGTAAAGACAATGGCTATAAGTAATCAAGAATCTTCTCACATTTTAGTTCCAACCTATAAATACCCCTTTCCGCTTGATTTAAAACGGGCTGCTTTGCTTGTAATTGATATGCAAAATGCCTTCTGTAATCTGGAGGGTTTCTGTGGCAATGAGTTGGGAGCAGATCTATCCGCTGTGCGTGTAATGATTCCTAGCCTCCAGAGGATGGTTGCTTGGGCAAGAGAACATGGGCTGCTAATTATTTATACGCGAGAAAGCCATTTACCTGATCTGTCAGATGTTACGCCCAGTAAAAAAGAACGATACATCAATGCAGGTTACCCCATCGGTAGTTTGGGTAAAATGGGACGCTTTTTAATTCAAGGTGAGCCAGGAACTCAACTGATTGAAGAATTACAACCTCTCGACACTGAATTGCAAATAGACAAACCTGCCCAATCTATATTTGTTTCCACCAATTTGGAGACTCTACTGCGGCAACACAATGTTACTCATCTCCTGTTTACAGGAGTTACCACTGAGTGCTGTGTGCTAGGCAGTTATCGCCATGCCAGCGATCTAGGTTTTTACTGCCTATTACTAGAGGATTGCTGTGCGGCATTAACACCGTGGGAACATCAGGCTGCCATTGATGTAGTGCTTGGAGAAAACGGCGCAATTGGTTGGGTTACATCTTCCGATAAATTGTTAACGCTTTAATGACGAATTTGATCTGCCCAAGGCGTGAGTTGTTGAAAACTCCACTTCAATCCGTAGTCAATCACTAATCCAATTATCCCAATTAAGGCAATGCAGAACAAAACTTTATCGGTTTGCAAAAAACGTTGAGCTTGAATAATTTTGAATCCTAAACCATTTTGGGAAGCTACCAACTCAGCAATCACTAAAAAGTTCCAGGCACCCGAAATATTGACGCGAAGGGTATCAAGAACACTGGGAAATGCGGCAGGAATAATCACTTTAAACACAACATCTCGACGAGTTGCACCAAGTGTATAAGCGACGTTAATCATCTCGTTGGGAATAAACTTGACTGCATCTGCAACCATGATGGCGTTATATAGCACAACCCCCAACATGATAATCAGGATTTTAGAGGGTTCTTCTAAACCCAACCAGATGACAATTAGAGGAACAAAGGCTGTGACTGGCATATAACGAACCGTGCCAACAATCGGCGCAAAGAGACTATCTAGACTGTAAAACGTCCCCATCGCCAGTCCTATGGGCACACCAATAATTCCTGCAACAACAAAACCTGCCAGAACACGAGTGCTACTCGCTAGGACATCTACGATTAAGTTTTCATCGGTGAACATTTTGATTCCGGCATCAATCACTGATGCTGGTGTTGGCAAGAACATGGGGGGCACGAGTTTAAGGGAACTGATCGCCATCCACAACAGCAATGGCACAATTAGAGCAAGCCCAACAAGCAGCAATGATAACCATCTGGGAAAACCCTGACGTATACTCCAGAAAACTGACGGTTTCAAGTAGCGATATTCACGGGGGGCAGGTTCAGGCGTTGTCATAGTAGATTGAGCCATTGAGAGTACCTTTACTATTATTTTTGGCAAGAAACTAGAGTCTGTCCGCACAGTTTGATTTTGTTAACACAAAGGATTTGGACAAGTATTCAGCCTTACAAAGGACTTACGCAAAATTTCGTATTTTCTTAGAGCTTTAGCCTTAGTTGTTCAAAAAAATGCAGACAACAATAGCTTGCGAAGGATTAAGCTGTTCTGCATTTAAACTGTATGTCAAGCAATAATCAAAGTCTTGTGAGATGGGCTTCGAGCAGCGTCCCGAATATGCAATTTAAATGCGCGACAGCTTAGAGCGTAGTTGCTGCTAGAAAAATTTGAGATATCGTTGAATTTCCCAGTCAGAGACATGAGTGTGATATTCCTGCCACTCCTGAGATTTAAATTGCACATAGGTTTTGTACATCAACGAACCCATTACTTTCTCGCTTAAGGGATCACGGGCAAAGGCAGTGATTGCCTCATCCAGGTTACGCGGTAGGAAGTTAATTCCCATGTCTACCAGTTGTTCTAGCGAGTAGTTGTACATATTTTCGGTATGGGGATCTCCTGGATCGAGTCCTTCTCGGATGCCTTCCAACCCTGCTGCTAGGAGCATTGCTGCACCCAGATAGGGGTTGCTAGAAATATCTGCTGCACGGCACTCTACCCGCCCCCCTGCTAAGGGAATCCGCAGCATATTGGTACGGTTGTTATTTCCGTAGCAGATATAAACAGGTGCCCAGGTAAAACCAGACATACTACCCCTGGCAATTAGGCGCTTATAACTGTTCACAGTTGGCGCAATGACAGCACAGATAGCAGGAGCATGGCGAAGGATGCCTGAAATGAACTGATAGCCTAGCTTAGAGAGTTTACATCCCCTGGTATCTTCAGACTCGTAAAATAGGTTTTCTCCTGTCCTTATGTCTGCCAGCGACATATTGTAGTGAGCACCACTGCCCGTGCGGTTGGCGAAGGGTTTGGGCATGAAGGTGGCGAAAAAACCATGCTTACGAGCTATTTCTTTTACCATCAGCCGGAAGAAGGTGAAACGATCTGCCATCTTCAGGGCATCACAGTAGGCAAAATCCGTTTCAAATTGCCCGTTCCCATCTTCGTGGTCAAAGGAGTAGACATCCCAACCCAAGCTATTCATTGCCTCGACAATTTCCTTTACCCAGGTGTAGTTGTCGAGTAGTCCTTGCAGGTCGTAACAGGGTTTTGCCAAGGTGTCGCGATCGCTAACGGGGGTAATTCCCTCCTCCGTTTCTTTGAGAATAAAAAATTCCGTCTCAATCCCTAAATTGAAGGTAAACCCCATACTGGCAGCTTCTGCCAGAACTCGCTTAAGAATTCCACGGCTACAGGCTTCAAAAGGCTTTTTCTGCAAATATAGGTCACTGGTAAACCAGGCAACCTCTGGGTTCCAGGGCAGAATTGTAACTGAATTGGGATCGGGGTGGGCAGCGACTTCTTCATCATTCACATCCTGGGGCACACCATCGAGTGCTGCTCCAGTAAATAATTCTGACCCCGCCATCATCTGCCCTAGATGAGACAGGGGAACAGATTTTGCTTTGCACATACCGTGAATATCGACAAAGCTGGCAAGGGCATACTTAACACCTTGAGACTCTAGGGATTGTTTGAGGGTTTGCAATTCAGGGGTTAGAGTTTCGGTCATTGTCTCGTTTTTATAAGTCAAATTTGGAAGTTGAGGTTAGTCTTATTAAGGAATACCTGTCTAAATGTTAGATATGGGTAAGATAAAATTAGCATAAATTACCGTTAAAATATACATTTACACGGTAGCATATCATGCTGGATGCTATAGCAGTCCTAAATCAGTCGCAAAATTGATTGAGATCAGAATCCTTGTAGTGCAAGCATCTTTCTGGCGTATGGCGCAAGCAAATCATTTAGGATTGCTATATTAGGTGTTAGGTGTTAGGTTGGGAGGCATTTCCTCCAAAGGTGTTCCCTCCACCAAGGCACGTTTTAGTTGTTCGCTGAGTTCAGCAATGCAGGTTTCTAAAATTTGCTTGCCAAAGCTGATATCCGCTTTGCTGGGAGTTCCAACCGCACCGTATACACTTTCTTTGTTGACGGTGTAGGCAAAGAAGCAACCAGCAGAACGATCCGGTTCATCCACTGCTTTATCTATCTGCACTAGATCGGGACGGAGTGACAACATGATAGAGGTTTCGGCACAATTGGCGTGGAAGTTTGCTGCATCCTGGTGGTAGAACTGATGAATGCTAGGCGCAATTTCCCAGATGGAGCGCAAGGCAATCCGCAAATCTGGGTAGGTATGTCGCACATTCTCTAAACCACAGCGCAGGGGTGCCCAGTTAGTGACGTGACCATTGAGTAACAGCAGGCGATTGAATCCAGCACTATAGACCCACTCGGCAATTTCCAGCACTAGCTGTGCTAGGGTTTCGGGACGCAGAGAAAGAGTCCCTGCCCATTTTTTGGAATGTCCCAAGGAACAGCCGTAAGGAAGGGCAGGCAGCACGGGAATTCCGGTTCTGGCAGAGACACCGTGGGCAACGGCGATCGCAGAAAAGGTATCTACGCCAACTGGTAAATGGAGTCCATGTTGTTCCGTTGCACCGACAGGCAGGATAACCATCGTCATCCCATCCTCCCGCAGCGCAGTAATTTGCTCCCAAGTCAGTTCTTCCCACAGCACGGGCTTTCCGCTCGAAGAGTTGCTCATTGTATCATTAGGGGTTCAGAAGGGCATCCCGGTTGGCGTCGTCGATCCAGGTATTCCTGCATAATTTGGTGGTAGCGCTCCTGCCCAAAGATGCGATAGTGACCGGGATAAACTGTCTCTACTGACAGTTTTTGCAGGCGTTCGTAGGTGGCAATATAGGTGGGAATGTGGCTGCAATGGAGTTCATCGAGCAACTCGCCATCATAAATCACATCGCCAGAGAATAACTCCTGTGCTCGCAAATCATATAACGCGATACAGCCCGGTGAATGTCCCGGTAAATGCAGGACTTCCAAAGCGCGATCGCCCAAATCCAGTACATCCCCTTCCTGCAAAACCTGAGTCGGTTCCGCTCCATGCAGGGTGTACTGCTCAGCCTTAAATTCTGCATGGGGCAGCCGATCAAAATGCTCATCCTGTACCCAGCCTTGTTCTGGAGTGCAGAGGGCTTCGTAGTTGTCTCCCCTTCTCAGCGCCTCTGCTTCTGCGGCATGAATGGCGCAACGCTCGAATTCATTCATCCCACCTGCATGGTCAAAGTGGATATGAGAAGCGATCGCTAGCAGTGGTTTATCGATCAGGGAAGCAATGTACTGGCGCAAGCTGGAAACACCCAAGCCAGTGTCAATTAATACATCTTGAGTCTGACCCTTAATTAACCAAAGATTAGCGCGGTTGTACCAATAGTAATAAGGTTCTGTAATCAGATACAAATCCTCTCGGATGCGTTTGGTAGAAAACCAACTGTCACACACAGGTTTGTTAAGCATGATTACATTGACTGCACAATCGAATCGTCATAGAAAGTTTCAGCTTTCAAGGGTTGGGAAACAATTTTGAAGTCATAAGCTGCCTTTGCTGTCAGTTCCAAATTGCCAATCAAACTGTTGGGGTTATTTTTATTAAATGCCATCGACTTGTTGCCTTCTAAATCAAAGAGTTTGGCACCGAGTAGTTGCTCTTTTACTTCCTCACCCGTAATTCCCAGTTTTGACCCCGAAATCTTTAGTGCTTCTGCCTCACCAGCATTCAGCAAATCCACGGCTTTATCAACGGCTCGAAAATAAGCTTGCAGGTCTGACTTGCGCGATTGAATCAAGCGATCGTGGGCAACAACAACGTCAGCAATTAAGTTTGTGCCTTTTGTAGAGAAGATGACTTCACCTTCACCCTGCTTGGCAGCTTTGCCCAGGTAAGGCTCGTAACTTACCGCAATATCAACCTTCTTTGCAGCGAAAGCAGCGGCAGCATCAGCGGCTACTAAGTCTTTGATGGCGACATCTTTTTCGGTCAAGCCAGCTTTTTGTAAGTAGGCTTGCAGTAAAACTCTTTCATACAGAACATTTTCACGACCAACAGTTTTACCTTTGGCATCCTGCGGTGATTTAATCCCACGTCCCAAAATGCCATCTGATCCATTCGAGTAATCAACCAAGTAAATTATCTTTATTGACGGATCTTTGGCTATCATCTGGATTGCATCTCCAGAGGTTAACCAAGCTAGATCGACCTTGCCAGCCAAAAATGCGGTTATTTCTTCACTTGAACTTTGGAAAAATAGGTCTTGAACCTTTAAACCTTGTTCCTTGAAGAAATTCTTACCCACGGCAACATGATGTCCAGAGAGTCCTACCCAGTTATTTGTAGCGGACACTAATGGCTGGGATTGAGGTGAATTAGTATTGGAAGAATTGGTATTGAGTTGTTGCGAACAGGCAATAGTTAGAACAAGAGAAGCAATCGCTAGACAAAACAAACGAATCAGAGAAGACAACTTCAACATTTATAGGTTTATTACTCATTTTAATGGGCTACAAATTGATGACAATCATACTGTGTGAGCAGCATCACGTAACGTATGAATAATTTGCCGTTTAATCTCCACAAACTTTGAGGAAAGCTTAATATCCAGATCTCGGTGTTCCGGCAGTGAGATCGGAATTTCTAGTTTGATCCGCCCTGGATGAGTATCCATAACGTAGACTCGTTGGGACAGATAAATGGCTTCTTCTACATCATGGGTAATCATTAACACAGTCACATGAGTTTTCTCCCACAACTCCAGTAAAAATTGCTGCATTTGTTCCTTTGTTTGGGCATCCAGTGCCCCAAATGGCTCATCCATTAGCAGTAGGGCAGGCTCATTAGCTAAGGCACGAGCTATCCCTACCCGTTGCTTCATCCCACCGGACAACTGTTTAGGATAGCTATTGGCAAATCGCCACAGCCCCACGACATCCAGAAAATAGCGGACGCGATCGCGCTGTTGGGCTTTGGGCATCTTCTGAAATTGCAAGCCAAAGGCTACATTTTGAGCAACACTCAGCCAAGGATAGAGAGTATAGCCCTGGAAAACCATGCCGCGATCAGAACCTGGTCGTCCAGTGACAAGCTTACCATCTACAAGCACCTGCCCGGAAGATGGAGGAATCAGCCCCGCAATAATATTGAGCAAGGTGGACTTGCCACAACCGGAGGAGCCTACTAAGCAGACCATTTCTCTGGGAAAAATTTGAAAGTTAACCTCTTGCAAGACAGTCAACTTCTGCTTGTCGCGCGTTGCATAGGATTTGCAGACATTCTGTACCTCCAGTTTGGCAATTGAATTGGGGATTAATTCACTAAAAGGATTCTGGTTAACAGCCTGCTCTGGTATGTTCGGAGATATTGAATGAATATTGTGCATTGGAAAAACGCGCCTAAAAGGTTAAGGTAATCGCCCTGATAAAATTTTTGGTTTGCAATCTATAAAACAAAAAAGCCTGGGAAACGTTGCAGCAATCGCTGTAGCGTCTCCCAGGCTCTTGTCCCGCCGTGTAATCCATCAAGTTTCTTAAAATATAAACTTGTGACGCATTGACCTTTCTTAAACCAGAGACCAAACTTATGGTTTTGTGAGTTAGCTCCATAGAGATCTTACTACTTTTTATTTTTAAATTTTTCACATATTCTTTAAGCATATCAGCTTTATGAATTGCTTATTGTATTGAAAGTAACTAAATATAGCAATCTTAAATGATTTTCTGTAGGGACACGGCATCTTGAGTGTCCCTACAGATAGATTTTGGGGAAATCACCGCCCGTGATAATGATTTAGGGTAAGGATTCAGGTAACATAACTCCTTGCTGGGCAAAGACTTTAGATCTGTAGATTGATGCTAAATCAATGTCTATTGTCAAAAAACTGGGCGAAAGTTTGATTTCTGGTCACTTATTGACAATTAACAGAGCGAGGTAAAAGCCATAATTTAACCCTGAAACCCTTGCTAGATAAGCGTTGGAGCTGTAAGTTTTTAGACCTGAATCCTTACCCTACTACTAGACATACGCTAGTCTATAGGAGTTGTTGGTCTAGTAAGCTAACTAGATAAAACTGCTAGCACAAGCAGATTAGGTTTTGGGTAATATTACTGGCGATCTGCGAGTGGCGGAGTGTCGCTGGCGGCAAGTAGACTCTTATGTAGACTTTTTGCCCTGCACGGACGATCGAACCGCCTAAAAAGTCTACATTTACTGGCCCGCTCGAACCACACCAGGGAGCCACAGTAAATGCACTAAATACACTGCAACAGTCGCTCAAGCCATGTAAAAAGTGTATTTAGTCCGCACCCAGTCCCAGATTGTCAGGAGCTGCGGGCGATCGGGCTAAAAGTCAAGAAAAGTCAAATAAAGTAAAGTAAATTACAAATAAAGTAAAGTCAACTTAAATAAACTTAAATAAAGTCCGCTTCCTCATAGTCCGCGCCCGCTTCTTCTTCTGCCATCTCCTCTGGCGGCTGGATACCGAGAATGTGCGATCGCAACAATGCCGCCGTTTCTGGGGTCAATCCCCGGCCTCGCTGTTCATCGGGCCGATCGGGCATGATTCCCATAAACGCTTCCCGAAGGTTTGCTTTGAGTTTAGCAGTCTCATCATTAGCCACCTTGAGCACCGATCGGGGCAGCCATCCCGCATCTGCCAGAATCTTCAGCGCTTCCAGTTCGTCATAGTTGCGGCCATACACCTCTTGAGCCAAGCTCACAGCAGCTTTGATTAATGGGGCGGCGATTCTAATTTGCTCGATCGCTGCGGATTTGTCCGGGTTAGCCAAGGCCACATCTAGCGCGGCGTTGATGACCTGCATCAATTTGGAATAGGTGACAACCGAGATTTGGATCATCTGCCGGCCCTGGTCAAACCGTCGATCGGCGTCACTGGAGTAAAGGATCTGCTGTCGTTTTTCGGCCTCAGCGTCCGCTTTCTGTTTCAGGGATTCCAAGCGGGCGATCGTCTCTTGCCAAGTCTCGGTCAGTTTCATCTGGGAAATTCTCGATCGAGTCAGCCGCAATTTTTGAGCAATGGCTTCTTGGGTTAGCCCGTCAAAAGTCAGTTCTGCCGCCAGAGAAATTTTGCGGACTGATGATACGCTTGCCTTTGCCATCAGCTCAAAAACCTAAATTTTGCTAACTTTTACTAACCTTTTCTACCTCCATTATATCAGTCCAAACCTTTGCTAACCGAGGATTTTGACTGATGATTTCGGCAATAATGGCGACATCTTTTTGGCGATCGAACAAAACCCGATCGCCCGTTTAAAACGACGGACACAGCCGCAAATTTAGATTTTAGATTTTGGATTTCCGGCTCGAACCGGAGAACCCAGCAGCCGATCGAACTCTGCAAATTCTGCCGCGCCCACAACTGCCACCACATCGGCTGCTGTCAGGTTTCCCGCGTCGATCGCCTCCACAAAAACCGCCACAACAGCAAGAGCAATGTGAGCAATCGGCACAGCCAAATATCGGGTAAAAATCAAGCGCCTTGACACCTAAGATTCCCCATTCATAAGGGTGCAATGTTTTTATTTCTGTACCTAAAAGTCAGGTTTGTGATCACAAAACCATTGCTTGCTACCGATAGAGAACAGCCATAACCTGCCTCAACAGGCAAATGTACGCTCGACACAAAAAATCAGTAATTTGACCGAAAAAGTCAGGCGTTTGCAGGATATTTTCAGGTATTTGCAGGTAAAGTGCACCCCCTGCAAACCCCTGACTTTATACTGCACTTGCCTGACTTTATACTGCACTTGCCTGACTTTATACTGCACTTGCCTGACTTTAGCTGACGCAACAATTAGCTAATTTTTAGCCTTTTTAACAAAATCCGAATTGATTTAATAGTCAAGTTACAGTATCTAAGTTGAATTAAGAATCAAGTTGCTGCATCTAAATTGAATTAATAGTCAAGTTGCTGCATCTGGATTGAATTAATAGTCAAGTTGCTGCATCTGAATTGAATTAATAGTCAAGTTGTTGCATCTGGATTGAATTACAGCAAGCGTATCTTTTCGTTTGGTCACTCAACTCAAAACCTGGACGCACCTTTGGGGTACAGCCGAGATACCTGCAAAATAGGACATGACGTAAAGTTTTGTAAATATAAGACAAAATGACTTGAAGTAGCAAAGCCTGAAATGTTTAGCAGTAAAAGATTTCCGCTTTTTGGGTCTGTACGAGGGCAGAGTAGTATTACTACTCTGCTCTAGCTGACTGAGTGTTGGCAGCTTCTGTAGGCGGAAGGGACATTGAAAAGCGGCATTGTTACAAAACTTTACGTCGTGTCCTCGGAAAGCCCGTATCTCGGCTATACCCCTATCTAGTCCAAACTGTCGGGGAGATAATTTTAGCTGATAGATCATCTAAATAGAAATCGTAAACAGGTTCTCCTGATAATTCACAGCAAAGAGGTTCAATAATTTTAGTGAACGGATTCCAAACTATTGTTACAGTCCGTTTCGTTTTCTTTCTTTGCAACTCACATTGAATATGTACTGTAGGTAGATGGATAATCATTGCACTGTGCAACCAAGCTTCTACACTCATTGCATAACGCTCTTGGATATCTAACAATTTTCGATCTAGCTCTCTATTAGTAGCTTCAATTCGAGCTAATTCTTTGTCTAATTCATCACCAATCAAATTTTTTAACTCAATCTTGTGGCGAATCCCAGAGCTAATCGTGTTGTAATAATCCTTGAGTCTTTCTTCATCCCTAGCTCTTGCTCTTGTTAATTTAGCCTGCCAATTATCTAAAGATTTTCCAATCAATATTCCACTTTGATGTTCGATTAACTTCAACAACTCATCAAAAGGAATAGAAAATGGTGTTTCTTGATTATCCACATCCATTCTGTCAGACTCCCAAAATAAAGCATCCCCAATTTGTACTGGTGTTACTCCTGTTATTTCATTGATAATAAACGAAACTAGACCAATCCTTTTTTCTTCGGCATTCGCTGTGTAAGCCACATTACATAAAATGTAGCGAGTGGTTGATGGTTTAGCATCTACAAAACGAATTAACCCATTTTGAGGTTTGAATCTCTCTGGTATGCTTTTGTCAAATCCCGTAGCTTTTAGATAGCCATCAAATTTTACACCCAAGGTGCTAATCTGCCCTTTGACAGCTAATAGTTCAGATAATTTATTTAATACTTCTGAATGATAAGTAACAAAAACACTTTGAGGTACATCAGTGATAGTTGTAAAAGTTACTTCTTCTGGTAGAGAAAGTAACGAGGCTATGTTTTCATTTAACAGCGCATTTAAAACGTGTTCCCCAGCCGGTTCAGCTATTCCGTCATGGAGAGCTACAATTTTTTCTAAAGTAGTAATTATTGGGTCGGATAACATATTTAATCAAATCAATTTTTCAAGCTTCAAAATCTTCGCCAAAAATCTGTTCATCCAGTTCTTGAATTTGCTCATATTGTTTTTGGGCTTTCAACAAATTATCTGCCAATTGCTCAAAGGCTTGATCTAATTCGGGTTTAACTTGATGCTTAAGCCAGATATCCATGACAACTTCACTAAAGTCAAATTCATCATCCACATTGCCTAAAATTGTTTCAATTTCTCCGACTACCAGTTCAAACATATTAATTTTGTCGTGCAGTATCCGCAGAATATACTCTTCGATACTGCCTTTGAGACAGAAGTTAAAAATAAAAACATCCTGGGTTTGTCCGATGCGGTGGATACGACCAATGCGCTGTTCAATTTTCATTGGGTTCCAGGGCAGGTCATAATTAACGATCGCATTAGCAAACTGGATGTTACGTCCTTCTCCCCCTGTTTCCGATGCTAAGAGTACAGAAACATTATCCCGAAATGCGGCTATAGCCTCATCTTTCTGTTTAAGGGACATTCCGCCAGTAAATTCTGCAAAGGGGATATTTTCCGCTTGCAGCGTTTTAGCTAAATAGGTGCTAGTTGCTTTATGGGTTGTGAAAACTAAGGTTTTCTGGCGAGATTTGGAGAGCATCTCTACTAAGGTTTTTGCTTTCTCGACCTGCTTGACTTGGGATGCTCGTGCAGCTAAAGACTTCAGTTCTTCATCGGGTAGGCGGATAGTCAGTTGCTTGAGGGAGTCAGCTAAAGCATTAGGGGATGAACCCGCTCGCATTAGCAAATTAGTACGGGAGAGTCTGTCTAGTTTGTCCTCTGAAGAAC
This sequence comes from Microcoleus sp. Pol12B3, assembly GCF_036701355.1. Taxonomy (NCBI): domain Bacteria; kingdom Bacillati; phylum Cyanobacteriota; class Cyanophyceae; order Oscillatoriales; family Microcoleaceae; genus Microcoleus; species Microcoleus sp. Pol12B3. The sequence goes on along the minus strand of NZ_JAUBQS010000081.1, from coordinate 1,604 downwards.
GTAGATACTTGCTCAAGTCTTGGTAAAGTTTCTCCTCTCCGGCTGCCGGGGTAACGGTAATTGTGGTGGCGAAGCGTTTGGGCAGTTTGACATCTACTAGGGCGCGGGTATTTCGTACCATAACTTCCCGCATCAGAGTGCGTAACTTTTCGGGATTTTTAGGGACTCGTCCATTCTTGGAATTGACGTATTCTTTTTTAAAAGCGGCTTCTGTTTGTAGCAGTCCCGGTTTGAGGAGGGTTAGCAGATTAAACAGTTCCACAAGGGAGTTCTGCACTGGCGTAGCAGTAAGCATGAGGATAAACCGCTTATTGAGGGCGTTGACCAGTTTCCAGTTGAGGGTACTGCGATTTTTTAGATGGTGTGCCTCATCGACAACAACCAAATCCCAAGTACGACTGGTGACGTGAAGATAATGTTTAGCAGACTTAGCCGTGTTTAATGAAGCGATAATTCGCGGATTATTTGTCCAAAATTCGTCTATCGGTTGTTGTGGGTCACGGTTATCTGTGGTGATAGTAGCGATATTAAATTTGTCACTTAACTCTGATTGCCACTGGGAAACTAGGGATGCCGGAGTTAACACTAGGATGGACTTTACCATCCCCCTAGCTAAGTATTCGGCGATGATTAGTCCCGCTTCAATGGTTTTACCCAATCCGACTTCATCCGCTAGTAATGCCCGTCCACCCATTTGTCTGAGGACTTTTCGGGCTGTTTCAATCTGATACCAGTATTTGTCGATAGCAGTTAATGTGGGTAGGCAAATGAGTTGGTCATAGTCTGCCATTACCGAGAGGTTAAACAGGTCTAAACGCGCTTCGTAGAAGTTAAGCGGGTCGTATTTACCAGCTTTCAGGGCTTCTAAGGCAGTGGAAGGATTGAATTGAAATGTATAGTTTTTTTCCATATTTATAGTTTTTCCTTACTTGGTCTGCTAAACAGACCTGTCCGCTAGCCTAAAAGCTTTGCTAGGTAATAAGTGTAGTCATTATCCTTAGCGTTTGAGGCTAAGAATACGGGCGACCCACGGCTAGAACCCTTTATTGTACAGCAAGCGTTATGATGCTTGGTAGTGATACGGAAGTAGTGGTGAGACATAATCCTTGTCCCATAAGCAATACGGAGGACAGTTTTAGATCTAGTCGAGTCTCCAAAACCCTTACTGGCTATATGCTGGACTATTTTTTCAAGGTTTAAGTAAGCGCGCTAAGTTTCAGAAAATGCGTAAAAAATGGCAGGGCTTCCTCGCCCTCGGCTTACAGGGCCGTTAAAAAACTGTCCGAAGTATTGATCAACAGGTTTTATCAAACATATTGATTGTTTTATGAACCTAAGCACTTTGTTTAAATTCTAGACAAATTTAAGGTAGCAACAATTAATCCAGTTCGATGTCTTGGATGCGCTGTTTATAAGGTTGGTTATTTGGTTGAATATTTTGCTGTTCTTGCTCAATTAATTGTATCCAGATATCATTCCAACTTGACTGTGGATTAACAAGTTCTGCATTCGGTAGCAGCACGCTCGCATTTCGAGCGAGGTGAGAATCTTCTGCGATCGCTATAATAACGCTATCGAGTTCTTGTAAGAATTCTATAGGCAGT
>NZ_JAUBQS010000165.1:0-1300 GCF_036701355.1 Microcoleus sp. Pol12B3 | reverse complement strand
AAGAAGGGTTTTTTCAGAGAATAACTCAGGCACAAATATGATTTTATGTCAACTTAATTTAGATGCGTTTACCCTGCCAGCTCACCTTAACCTGTCTGTGGTTTCCCCTAATTACCTATTGGTTAACAACATACTGCCAACCCGGACAGAAGTTATCGATCGCCATCGACCGCAGTCAATGGGGAGCTATTAATCTGTTTATGGTCAGTCTGATTTGGGAACGAAGAGCAATTCCTTTATCTTGATCGCTGTTACCAAAACGAGGAAGCAGTAATGTCAACGAACAAAAAATAGCTATTTCAGCTATTTTGCCATTATTTAAAGATTACAAAATCATTGTGCTGGAGGATAGAGAGTTTTGTTCAGTAGAGCTGGCAAACTGGTTGAGGGAGAAGGATGTATATTTTTGCTTGCGACTCAAACGGAATCAGTGTATAGAAACAGAAAAATTGATTTGGCTAAGGTTAGATGAGTTAGGTATTACACCGGGAACCTCTCTGTACTTTCAAGGAATAAAAGTTAGACAAACCCAGCCAATCGCAGGATTTGATGTCGCCTGCAAATGGAAAAGGAATTATCAAGGATGGACAGTTGATCAAGTGTGGTTTATTCTAACTAACCTAGGTACTTTACCGCAAGCGATCGCTGCTTACAAGCAAAGAATGGGAATTGAAGAAATGTTTGGTGATTGTAAAGCTGGGGGCTACAACGCGCGAAGGTACAGGGTTAACAGCAGACAGACTAATTAAGATGATTTTATTGATGACAATTTCCTATAGCTGTGACCTTATTGAAGGCACTATCGTCAAAAAAAAGCATTTACAAAAGTATGTTTCTCGCGCCAAAGAACCCCAAAGAACTTATCGCCGACGTAGTACATTCGGCAGTGGGAATGATAGCCAACAGTGAATGAATTATCTCGAAAAATATACTGAACCCGTCGAAGAGTTAATGAAGTTAACTCGTAATAAGCGTCACTTTTATCAACGTGGCCTCAGAGCTGCAACGTTGCTCCGGCAACGTTCCTAGCTAACGTGAGTTCGGGATAAGGAAAAACCAAAAAAGGGGCAAAACAGGTAGCCTAGAGGTACCAACCAACCAAGTAACCTGGATTACCTTATGCCTACTGTAGAAGAACTATTTTGCTCTGTCGATGACTTCTGCCAAGTTTTTGAACATCAATGGCAAAGTCAACTGATAGGTCATGATTTGCAAGTGCGCAAGGCTCTCCTGAACTTATGGTTATAAGTTTATCTAATCAGACCAGCAAGCTAATACGCGATTCCTAAAATTATTAAAA
>NZ_JAUBQS010000164.1:0-1307 GCF_036701355.1 Microcoleus sp. Pol12B3 | reverse complement strand
GAAAATCAACTCAATACCTGGAAATCAAAACTTTTAGCAGCTATTGGCACTAATAGTCAAATAATTGTCGATGTCATTCCTGAAATAGAATTAATCATTGGCAAACAGCCGGCCGTACAAGAATTAAGCGCTACAGAAGCACAAAACCGGTTTAATTTAGTATTTCAAAAATTCATCCGCGTGTTTTGTTCAGTTGACTATCCCTTAGTCATCTTTCTCGACGATTTACAATGGGCTGATGCCGCTACATTGAAATTGCTACAAGTAATGATGGCAGATGAGCAAACGCAATATCTATTTCTAATTGGTGCTTATCGAGACAACGAAGTTAACCCATCTCATCCTTTAATAATGACCTTGGATGAGCTGCCAAATCAAGGGGCAAGAATCGAGCGAATTACTTTAGCTCCTTTACACCTTCAGCAGATAAGTAACTTAATTGCTGATACCGTTCGTAAAGACACAGAATCAGCGCTCCCCTTAGCAGAGTTAGTGCTCAATAAAACTCAAGGTAATCCTTTTTTTGTCAATCAGTTTCTCAAAACTCTTTATCAAGAAAGCCTGCTGAGATTTAACTTCCAACAAAGAAACTGGGATTGGAATATTTCAGAAATTGAATCAGTAGGTATTACTGATAACGTCATTGAATTGATGATTGGTAAATTGAAAAAATTGCCAGAATCAACTCAGCAAGTTTTGCGCTTGGCTGCTTGCGTCGGTAATAGTTTTGACTTAAAAACTCTCTCAATTATTAATGAGAAATCTTGGGGGACCACGTTTCAAGAACTATTGCCAGCCATCCAAGAAGGATTGATTCTAACTACTTCTGAGTTAGGTGCTACTGAATCAGAAATCATTAATTCCGACTTGGTAATTACTAATTATAAGTTTTTGCATGACCGCGTGCAGCAGTCAGGTTACGCTTTGATTGACTCAAAGTTGCAAACCGCAATTCACCTACAAATTGGTCGCCTGTTACTGGCAAATATTGCTCCGGAGCGACGAGCCGAAAGAATTTTTGAAATAGTCGATCATTTGAATTCGGGTCGGATTTTAATCATTGATGATAACGAGAAAACTGAACTAGCTATTTTAAATTTAACAGCCGCTCGCAAAGCCAAAGATGCAACGGCTTATGCTGCTGCCAGAGACTACTTAAAAATCGGTCGAGAAATTTTACCGGGCGATATTTGGCAAGAATCCTACGAACTAGCTTTTACCTTTCATAAGGAGCTGGCAGAGGCCGAATATTTAAACGGCAATTTTGAAGAATCAGAAGCTTTAATAGAACTGGCATTTGCCCGGGC
>NZ_JAUBQS010000080.1:0-22358 GCF_036701355.1 Microcoleus sp. Pol12B3 | reverse complement strand
CAATTTTCTGCCTTTAGGGAGCCTGTGCCAATCACAGGCTCCCTTTTCTTTCCCTTGTTAGTCTAAACTCCAGTTATATATAAAGAAGGAAGTTAAGATGCTAAAACGAGTTCAGCGTAAAAAGTGGCAAAGATTTTTCCTCATCAGAAATCCACTGCTTGTAGGAATTTTTACACTAATTCTGACATTGCTGCTTGGCTGGGCTGGAACATTGCCCAGTCTTTCTCAGACTCCAACACCTCATTCCACTCAGAAATCAACTCCGACTTCCAAGAAGGAACTGATTGCCAAAATTAAGGAAAAACTTAATGAAGATTTAGCGTTTCGGATTGAGAACAAGCTTTCTCCCGATCTAAAAGAAGTCGAGAAAAAGGTTGAGCCGTACAAAAAGAAGCTGACTTCTCAAGAGATAGAAGAGATAGAAAGTTTTTATAAAAACGAATATACCCGGCTTAAGAAGGCTAAGGATTCCGATTTATGGGAGAAAGTCAACGATGGACTCCTCGATGGTCTGGGTTGGCTCGCAGCGTTTTTTTTTCTAATACTATGTATATGTAAGGAAACCTTACAAAAGGTAGTTAGCAGCTTTTTCAATGCGGTAGGTAATTGGATATATAACAGGTGTGCTGGAACTCGACTTTTACGTGGAATTGCTCTACGACATTATCGAAAGGGACTAATTGAAAAGTGTCAGGAGTTGAAAATCCCATTTCGACCAAATCGACCCCTAAAGATTCGCGAGATCTACGTTCCTCTCAAAGTTACAGGTACTAGGGATAATGAACAGCTCGATGCCTACGGTGCAGTGAGCAAGTATCGCCGACTTATGGTTAAAGGCGCACCTGGTTCTGGTAAATCAATGCTGCTCAAGTATCTTGCTCTTAGCTACGCGGAAGGTAGGTTGAATCTACCAGATCAACCTGTACCAGTTTTATTAGAACTCCATCGGCTAAGCAAATCAGACAAGTCATTAGAACAGCACTTTGTAGAGGCCTTAGATCGGGATGATTTTCCTCATTCTCAGCTCTTTATAGAGCATAGTTTAGCTCAAGGTACACTAATGTTGCTGCTAGATGGTCTTGATGAAGTCAACAGCGATAATCGCTGGCAAGTCGTGGCACAAATTAAGGACTTATTGGACAAGCACCCAAATTGTCGTGTCGTTATTACTTGCCGTACAGCAGTCTACAAAGGTGAATTTGACGATCTGAACCATCTTGAGACTCTGGAAGTTGTTGAATTCATCGAGCAACAGATTAGAGACTTTTTGAAGACGTGGAAACAATATATGCCACAAGGAAAGTCGATTGAGCAACTCATGCAGACGTTGCACGACCGACCTCGAATCATGGCGTTAGCACGCAATCCGCTCATGTTAACTATCATTGCCTACCTCTATGCTGATACCCCATTGGTACTGCCTCGCTCACGCGCTGAGTTCTATCGGAAATCTACAGATATTTTGCTAGATCAATGGCATCATGAACACAATCAGTTTCAGGCACGGGAGAAGCGGTTTGTACTCCAGGATTTAGCTATTTACAACCAAGATATTACTAAGCAGCAACAGCAAGATAGCGGTAGCATCAAATTCAAGACGGTTTTGCAGCAGATAAAGCTGTTACTTCCTGAGCTTAATCTCCAGCCTGACCAAGACGCTTTGCCTCTACTAAATGAAATTGTAGAACGTAGCAGCTTACTCATCAAAATAGATGGAGGTGAGAAATATCAGTTTGCTCATCTTACTTTGCAAGAGTTTTTCGCTGCGTCTAAGTTAATAGATGATAAGGATGGTCTACTCACTCGTTTCAAAGCTGATAATGACGCTTGGCGTGAGACAGTAAAACTCTGGTGTGGACTTGCTGGGGATAGTACCGATTTGATCCGGGAAGTACGCAGGATTTCGGAGATTACTGCTTTTGAGTGTTTAGCTGATGCTCAGAGGGTAGATTTAGCGTTGGCAGACGAAATTATCAATAGGTTCAAAGATCAACTAGGAAAAGGTAGTAACCACGAGGTGGTAAATCGTGCCTTTGCCTCTGTAGCTGCAGACGACCGGAGACGCACTGAGGTATTCAACTTCTTGAAAGATACGCTTGAAAATATTGGAGAAATAGATGCCCGCCGCGAGGCAGCAGCGAAGGCTCTGTCAATGACTAACTTAGCTGAAGCTGCTGATGTGCTGGCTCGTCAGTATGCAGATAGAGCTGAACTGCGTCCTTTACTACATTCTGCTTTGGTACGAATGGGAGATTTAGCTGTGTCAAAAATCTCATATTGGGTGGAAGCTGGAGCGATCGAATCATCTCTGCTGGAATCTAGCTCTGTCGAGTTGATGGACATTCTAGTTGATATAGGAACTCCGACAGCTACACAAATGCTAGTTTCTTGGATTTGGCATAGCAATCAGAGCTTAGCAAGTAGTGCTGCATTGCTCTTAGCACATTTGCTGCGACACTCCGAGCAAGAAAAAGTAATTGGGAGTTACAAACTTACAGAAGACCAGAAGAGAGTAAAAGAGCGATTGGACTGGATTTGGAAGCCTTTTGAAACATCCACTAACTCTAATTTGAGCATTATTGCTGGTCGGGTGGCTTATCTTATAAGTCGAGTTCCGCTTGAGATAGCTAACTCTGTGCGAGTGCTTTCGTTAGATCCTCGACTAATTATACCCATCTGTTCAATAGAGCTGTACGATCAGAAAACTAACTTAGTGCAAATCAAGTGGAAGCATTTACTTGTTTCAATTAAGAAGGGTATTGAGATAGCAAAAGAAAAGGAGTCGAGAAAAATTTCGATAGAAAGATATGACAACGAAATGCGCAAGCTTCTTGATGAAACAGAAACACTATGGGATTTCCTTTTCTTGAAGATAGAGCCTAGCCTACAAATTATCTTACTCTATCAATACGTATCCTATCCCCGCCTAATAGAGGAATATTGGTATGATAGTATAATAAAAATAGAGAAGGAAAAGAGAACAAAACTGTCCGTCCAACAATTCCAGGAACTTATGTTTTCAACAATGCCTGCTACTATTGTTACTGGAGTAATTACAGGATTGTTTTTCTTCGTAAATACTGAGTTGAAAAAGCTAATTAATTTAACCCCAAGCAACTTTTTCATTCAAAATACTCTCTTTATTTGTCTTTCGATTAGTGTCATTATATCGCTTAACTATTTTATGTGGAAATACCAAAAATTTATAGAATATAATTATTGGTTTTTGTATTGGAATTTTAAAAAAATCGTAAGATCTCGAGTCCGAGGAGAAACGAGGATTAGAATGATCTATTGGGAGTGGCGGGTTGAAGAAAGAACGTTAAGAGGCGTGGTAAACATGAGTATGTGGATTGAGCGGGTTGAGGGATTTTTAGAAAAGGAGATAGGAGAGGAGTTAGGGATGGAGATGGACGCAGAGTGGCAAAAGACCAAGGATGCAGTGTAAGCGAAAGGTGCATCAGCTACTACCCATTTATTTGGCATAATCCGGTTATACATCTTGTCTGTCCCATAAGAACTAAACCAAACATTAACTTGCAACTTAGACGCGCAACGATCGCACCCACTGAAAATCACCCTCACTCAGCACTGGTATAGACTGCACTGAATAATCGATCGCAAAATCTAGAGTCGCCTCCAGGTAAACTTGTCTCAAAATCTCAGATAAATTAACAACAGATTCTCCATCTCCTGACATATCTTTAACTTTCTCGTCTTGAAAAAGCTTCAAAAGAAAAGCAACGGGCCGATCGCCTAGCAGCAAAATTGCGCGAAATGGGGATTAATCCTGATGAGGTGTGATTGTTTTTAGATTGTTAAATGGTGTACAATCGCACTTTTTAAACAGCAGAAATATCAGAAGCCCCAAAAGGGCGATCGCTCCCCTCATCTATATCTCAATATTAAGATTTCCTTAGTTGCTGGCGTCGCGCACAGAAATCGGTGATACAATCAACAGCTTAGCTAGGGGTGCCCGAATATCCGGGCTGAGAAAACACCCTTAGAACCTGAGTCTGGGTAATACCAGCGGAGGGAAGCTGTTTATCAAGGAAATTAAATATGCGTACCGAATGGATCGCTAAGCGTCAGGGGCACACCAATGTATCTCAAATGCACTACGCCCGCCAAGGTGTAATTACTGAGGAAATGCACTTTGTTGCTAAGCGAGAGAATCTCCCGCCAGAACTGATCCGGGCCGAAGTAGCGCGGGGACGGATGATTATTCCGGCTAATATCAATCACACGAATTTGGAACCGATGGCGATCGGCATTGCGTCTAAATGCAAAGTCAATGCTAATATCGGTGCATCTCCCAACTCTTCCAATATGGAAGAAGAAGTTGACAAGCTTAAACTAGCAGTTAAATACGGCGCTGATACCGTGATGGACTTGTCCACCGGCGGCGGCAATTTGGATGAAATTCGCACTACGATTATCAAAGCTTCACCGGTGCCGATCGGTACTGTACCAATTTACCAAGCTTTAGAAAGCGTTCATGGTAATATGGAAAGTCTGACCCCCAATGACTTTCTTCACATCATTGACAAACACGCTCAACAAGGTGTTGATTACCAAACAATTCACGCCGGAATTCTGATCGAGCATTTGCCTTTGGTGAGAAATCGTATTACGGGGATTGTCTCTCGCGGCGGCGGCATTTTGGCGCGGTGGATGCTGCATCACCACAAACAAAATCCCCTCTACACTCACTTTAACGACATCATTGAAATCTTCAAAAAATACGATGTTTCGTTTAGTTTGGGAGATTCTTTGCGCCCAGGTTGCACTCACGATGCTTCCGACGAAGCTCAATTAGCCGAACTCAAAACTTTGGGTAAATTAACTCGCAAAGCTTGGGAACATGACGTGCAGGTAATGGTGGAAGGCCCCGGCCACGTGCCGATGGATCAAATTGAGTTTAATGTCAAAAAACAAATGGAGGAATGTTCGGAAGCACCCTTCTATGTTTTGGGGCCGTTGGTGACAGATATTGCGCCTGGATACGACCACATTACCTCAGCAATTGGGGCCGCGATGGCTGGTTGGTACGGTACTGCAATGCTGTGCTACGTGACGCCGAAGGAACACTTAGGATTGCCGAATGCTGAGGATGTCCGAAACGGGCTGATTGCTTACAAAATCGCGGCTCACGCAGCAGATATTGCACGGGGCCGTCCGGGTGCGCGCGATCGCGATGATGAACTCTCGAAAGCGCGTTACAATTTCGATTGGAACCGTCAATTTGAGCTGTCATTAGATCCAGAACGGGCAAAGGAATATCACGACGAAACCTTGCCGGCCGATATCTACAAAACTGCTGAATTCTGTTCAATGTGCGGGCCTAAGTTCTGTCCGATGCAGACTAAGGTTGATGCCGATGCTTTGACTGAATTAGAGAAGTTTTTAGCTAAGGAACCTGTAGCGCAAAGCTAATTGGATTAATTCGTAGGGTGGGCAATGCCCACCTTACTTAATCGTAAAGCTATTTCGTTTCTTGTGAGGCGGGCATCCTGCTCGCCCAAAACTATGGTGCTGATGGCGCACCTTACTTAAGGTTATATTAAAAGGAGTTTCCGAAAAGGAGAATTCCGATGTTCCCTTGCAGCTACTTTTTTGTTACCAAGGAATTCAGACTTAGAGCTAGATGGGGATGAGGCAAAAAACTAGCTATTTCCCCTTTAATTAATAGCTTGCCGTCTGCGTCATGCCCAAAGTCTTTATTTCGCCTTTTCAATATAAAACTCTTCATCAACTCAATTTTGTTTAAACTGCACTCGCCTCGCCAACCCAGTTTCCAAGAAGGAAGAGAAGTGCCACCACGATAGTAAATTAGTCGCCTACCCTTTACTGGTAAACTAACTGAGCGTCGAGATTGATTTCGCTGCTTAAGAAATATTCCGTTTCCAGATTCAAGGAACAGCGGTGGATTCAAACGCTAATCTCATACCGCTTATTGCTGAGAATAAGTCAATAGAACGGATTTTGTTCATAGCCATTAAGCAGGCTGTAAAAACTCATATTTTGTACTATTTTTCAAGGGAGGCAGAGCCTCTAGATAATGGAGGCAGAGCCTCTAGATATTCATTACCAGGCAGAGCCTGGTAACGATAAATTTTGACTTCGTAGGGCGAGTTAACGCAGCGCCAACCTCATGCACCATTGGAGCTAAGTAAAAGATTTACCTGAATATGTTAGCTTGCGCTGTCTGTTGGCACGTTGAAAGAATGCGCCGATCGTTTGAACTAATTGTGCGAATAGGATGGAGATTGGTTAGCTGAGTATTGATTTCAACTGTTTGAATTTTTCCGGCTGAGATGGCCTTCCCGGAAAGTGTATTTCCCTGAATTTTACCAGTGAAGCACGCAAAGTCCGATCGCGGCGCGTAGATTGCACCAACCACCCGATCGTCCTGGCGCTGAAACACAATGTAGTTTTGAAGAACTTGGTTGGGCTGTGGCGAATCTCCGTACAGGTAAATACCATCTGGCAAAGCAGCAACATTAGTCTTAGATGGATTTTGTTGTGCTTGGAGCGGTTGTTGCTGAATGCCAACACCAATTAGTGTCAGAGGACAAATAAAGGCTGTTGCCAGTTGTTTCCATTTCCCTTTAATAGATGCAGGTAAAATCATTACTGCTTCTCCTTGCGCCGGGTCATGTAACATCTTAAAACAGTCTTATCTAGTTAATATCTCACTCAGGTTATAATTTCGCTCTGCTAAAATCTGCCGATTTGTATAGCGGTTCTTGGGTAGATGAGGTACACAATTCAACTTCAAAAGCTTGACCACACAGGGTTTCGGCGTACTCCATTTTTATGAAAAAGGCTATAGAGCTTCTTAACCTAAAAGCTTGCGCTTGTTTAGCACCGAAAACTTTATTTTCCATTGTCCTCCAAGTACGTGAGCTGAGTTTGATAAAATTAGAGCGGGCATAATTTCTAATTTCACCCAATAAAACACCGATTTCCTCTAGCAAATGGAGGCAGATCCTCTAGATATTCATTACCAGGCAGAGCCTGGTAACGAGAAAAAAACATATTGAGAACTCTTGTGGAAGAGGCCCGAAAGCCTGTTCATGAAAATGGTTATCTTCGGTCAGTTCGATCGCACTTTTGCCTATTTTTTGCTAGCCATCCACTTTTGCAGATCCTTAATCGTAAAAACTGTTTCAAAGTTTAATCCAACAGAGCGATAAAACTGGGCACCACCTTGCTCTCTGTCAATCAGCGACAACACGCGATCGACTTTATAACCCGCACCCCGCAACCTTTCCACCGCCTGCATCGCCGACTTACCCGTCGTCACCACATCCTCCAAAACCGCCACATTCGTCCCCTCTGGCAACAGCGGCCCCTCAATGTACGCCATTGTCCCGTGTCCCTTCGTCTCCTTTCTGACAATTAGCGCCGGAATCGATCGACCTTCGAGAGCCGAAACCACGCTTACCGCAGTTACAATCGGGTCAGCACCCAAAGTCAAACCGCCCACAGCTTGCACATCCGACGACAGCATCGACAACAGCAAACGTCCCGTTGCCAAAGCACCTTCAGCGTGCAGCGTCACCGGTTTGCAGTTAATGTAATAAGAACTTTTCTGCCCCGAAGACAGCACAAAATCGCCTTCGCGATAGGCAAACTCGCACAGCAAATCTAGAAGTCGATCGCGCAACACCTTTAAATCCCCAGCATCCATAACTCACACCGTGTAAAAAACACAAATAATCCGTCGATAATCAGTTTATAGTGGAATCGGAATTAATTAAGGAGGCCCAAATATATGAGTCAAAAGTTAAAAAGCCTGAGCGGCGCGTTGATTCTCGCTGTCGCCTCTGCCGCCCTGGCATCCGCCAAACCAGCTCAAGCACAAACAGAGCGATTTCACCCGATTGCCGACGACTTCAACCGACAATTTTTTCAAGCTTCAGGAGACTTTTACCACAACGTCAGCTTGCAAGGTTACTTGGGCGACTATTTAGGCATCGGTTCCCCCAGCGGCGTCGTTGCCTTTCCCGAAAAAGAAATCGAGAGGGATGCCAGCCGCGTCAACGGCTTCTACCGACGAGTCATGCAGCGGCAAGTTTCCAGCGATCCGATTCTCCGCGTCCCAGATGCCGTCAATCCCTTCGATGCCTCAGTCATGGCACTGCCTGCTGCTTGCCAGCTAGGCCCTCAACCAAGCGGCTGTTTCCCTACTCCCGCCGGACTCCAAGATCAGTTTACACTTCCAACACAGCAGCAAGATTCACCGACCGATCCAGGGCCCGTTAGAGGACTTTATCAAGTATCGCCCGATCGCAAAAATTAGTCGATCGACAGTTGCGAGTTTTGAGCCGCGGCGGGTTTACTCTCATCTCGGATTTGTATGGGAGAGAAAGCCTCAACCCGCCCTAAAAACTCATGTTTTGACAATCCTTTCGGTAAACGCGCAACTGATTTTTTTTAACTATCGCGGTTATTTTACAGGACTAAATATTATCCAATATTTATGAAACCATGCTGCCGTCTGGCATGATTGTTCCTTTCAAAATAGCTTCGCCCAGATTAGCTCCTGCCAATTTAGCTCCCCTGAGATTTGCCCCGGTCAAATTAGCCCCTCTCAAATCAGCTTTGCCAAGGTTTGCCCACCGGAAATCGGCAGCGCTCAACTGTGCAAAACAGAGATTTGCCCGGAAAAGATATGCTCCAGTGAAGTGAGATTCCCCCAGATTAGCTTTAGAGAAATTAGCTCCATAACAATGTGCTTCAATCAATTCAGCTTGAGTGAGATTTGCTTGACTGAGATTAGCAAAGTTGAGGTTTGCGCCGATCGCCTTAACTCTAAACATCACCGCACCGATTAAATTCGCATCACCGAAATCGGTTTGTTGGAGATTAGCAGCGGTGAGGTCAGCCCCAATTAAATTAGCACTGCTCAAATCAGCTCCCCTCAAGTCTGCAGCTTGGAGGTTAGTGCCAGTTAAATTAGCTTTAATTAAAGTAGTTTCGAGCAATTGTGCTCCGGCAAGATTTGCTAAACTAAGATTAGATTCGGCGAGGTTTGCCGAAATTAATTTAGCCTTAAACAAATCTGTTTTAAAAAGGTTCGAGCGCCAAAGATGCGCGCCTCTGAGATTTGCTTCGGCGAGGTTAGCTTCGCCCAGATCCGGTTCTACATTTGGGTTGAGATTTCTCCATTCAATCCAAGTAACTGCACCTTTTTTTAACAGCGCTAAATGCTGTGTGTTTGCCATAATTGCATCTCCTTTAACGGCTATTCCTTGCGACCAAAAATTGTGGGATTTTCTCGACCCGTCACGTTTTCCACTGCGGCAATTGCTGCCTGGGAACCTGCTATAATATCTCGTTCTGCGCCGCCGAGGTAAAGCCGTCCGAAACTGCCTACAGCCTGAACTTCTAAGATGTTAATAGATGCGCCTTTTTCTGCTTCATTGGCCGCCAGCGCTGCATAGGCAGCCGGTTCTACTTCTAAGACGTAAAGCGTTTGTCCCGCCAGCAGCAACTGTCCGCGGCGGGTGCGGTTAATTAATTGTGTTTGGTGGGCATCAATATTGCGAATAATTTGACTGGAAATCACTCGCGGTTTGATACCTTCTTCTCTGCGGAGTCCGATGAATTCTAGAATTGCTTTGCCTGCTGCGCGCGTTTCCCCCTGCTGACTCGAGTGTACTTCCAGAAGGCCGTACAAGCGTTCGACTATCTGCACTCCCGGGCGCACGGACGCTGATTTGAGGGCGACATCGGTAATTCGGTTAATTTCGATACCGGGCGAGATTTCTATCCACAGCGACGCATCCCCCGGCAGTGGCAAGAATCCGGCGGCGACTGTGCCGATGTATGCTGCGTGCTGTGGCTGCAAGTTGTCTAGAAATACGTAGCTGCGTAACTCTATTCCCAAAAGTTTTGATCTCCGTCGATCGAGTTCCAACACTTGTCTGTGCAATATCTGAGTTTACCTTTTTTTGTCAACAACACCTTGTCTATTGTCGAGAGCGCCGGAGTGCCTCACCACCGAGTGAGGTGTCAGACCCGCGATTTCTACTGCTTGAGTGCCTCCGCGAGAAATCTTTAATTTTGTGCGCGTGCTAAAAATTTCATATCAATCTGTAGTTATACGTGGAACATAACAATGTTTACTGCTAGAGGTGGATTTAACTTTAAAAGCCAACCGATATAGTTTTGATAGTTAAAGATTTTAGCCAACAGAGAGCATTTGAATTATGAAACGTTCTGATTTATCCAAAGCAATCGGTGCAGGTATTATAGCTGCTGGTTTAGCCATAGCACCAGCTCATCTGCCTGCTTCAGCTCAGACCGATACAACTGGCGGTACAACTAGCGGTACTAACAGCACTACAACCACCACAACTCCTCGCTCCGATGTCTACAGTGCTGAGACCGATCGCGATTTTGATTGGGGATGGTTGGGATTGCTAGGCTTGTCGGGTTTGTTGGGTTTGATTCCCCGCAAACGCGAAGAAAATGTTCGGTATACAAATACAACGACCGATCGCGAGCCAGCCGTGCGTAGTGACTACCGCTAAGAATTGAGTTTTAGTGCTGTGGGCATTATGCAGGGACAGGATGTTTTAACCTGTCCGACGAGCGCGAACAATCATAAAAAAACCTCCCTCTGTGGGGGTTTTTTATTGAGATGATGCGCTATCGAACGACGATTAAATTGGTTACATCTGACATATTGCACCATTTTCTTCATGAACAGGCTTTCGGGTCTGTTAATGAAAAAATGAATTTTCTGGTGTGCCGTTGCTCCTATCGAGTCAATAAAATGGTGATTGAAAAGGGTGCAATACCTCAGATATAACCGAACTAGAAAATATTAACTTTTTCCTTTCTTATTCCCTGTTTCCATCGCGTTATTTGCTTTTTTGGGGTTCATTAAATAAAGGCTTTTGAGACACAAAAAGACCTTAAAAAATATTTTCGCCAGAACGATCGAGTAAATCCAAAATCGCCTGCACCAACTTCTCCGGGTCTAAAGGCTTAGGAATGTGCCGCTGGAACCCCGCAGCCATGGCCTGCCGATAGTCAATCTCTCCAGCATAAGCCGTAAGGGCGATCGCCGGAACCAGTCCCCCTTTGTCGGGCGCCAGAGCCCGAACCTGTCGCATCAACATATAACCGTCAGTATCGGGCATTCCAATATCGCTCAACAGCAAATCCGGCACAGACTCAGTTAAAACCGCCAAGGCATCGGCGGCGTTAGCAACTGCTGTAACACTTGCCCCACAATCCTCAAGCATAAAAACGACCAAATCTAGCGCATCGGCATCATCATCCACCGCTAAGACCCTGATACCGCTCAAATCGAAGGATTCTTCGGGCGGCGCAGTTCCCGCAGGACTTGTCTGAGATTGCGCCGGCATCAGAGGTATCCTGACGGTCAAGGTTGCGCCTTTGCCTTCGCCGGAACTGTCGGATTTAACTGTGCCACCGTGGAGTTCGACGAGATGGCGGACGATCGCCAATCCTAAACCCAATCCGCCAAACTTGCGCGTCATCGTGCTGTCAGCTTGCCGGAAGTAGTCGAATACATAGGGCAGAAAATCAGGTTCGATACCTTTTCCAGTATCAGTTACAGTAATTTGGGCTCTCGTGTCCACCCGATCGAGAACGACTTCGATTTTGCCTCCCGGCGGGGTGAACTTGACGGCATTTGACAGCAAATTCCAGACTACCTGCTGAAGTCTGCCCGCATCGCCCAAAACCGAGCCGAGATTCGGTGCAAATTGAGTGCTGATTTGAATCGACTTGACTTGGGCTGCCAGACGCACCGTTTCAATTGCAGCGCCGATTACCCCGGCTAAATCCACAGGTGCAATATTCAAGCTGACCTTGCCTTGCAGAATCCCCGACACGTCGAGCAAATCTTCGATAAGCTGGGTTTGCAGTTTGGCATTGCGCTCGATCGTCTCTAGGGCATAACGCTGCTTTTCCGGTGTCAGAACGTTCGATCGCAGCAGCTTCGTCCAGCCCACAATCGGGTTTAAAGGAGTCCGCAATTCGTGGGATAAAACAGCCAAAAATTCGTCTTTGACGCGGTTAGCCTGTTCTGCTTCTTCCCGCGCTGCCTTTTCCCGCGCTAGAAGGCGTTCCCGTTCCGCTTCTGCAACTTTTCGATCGGTAATGTCAGTGTTGGTGCCACACCAGCGCAGCACCTTGCCTCGATCGTCGCGAATCGCCACGGCGCGGGAGAGAAACCAGCGGTACGATCCGTCTTTGCCGCGCAAGGGGAAAGTATCTTCCCAGAGTTCGCCTGTTTCAATGCAGCGCCTAAATTTTTCGACAACGCGATCGAGGTGTTCCGGGTGATGCACCAGTTGCCAGCCCCAGCCTCGCATTTCTTCTAGGGTTGTACCCGTGTAGTCAAACCAGCGCTGGTTATACCAGAAAATCCCCCCAGCAGCATCTGTCATCCAGGCCAACTGAGCGATGTTATCAGCTAGAGCGCGGAACCTAGCCTCGCTTTCGTGCAGCTCGTGCAGGGCTCGCGCGTGCAGGATTACCGTCCAGAGGCGAGCCACAACTTCTTGCATCAGCCAAACTTCATCGGGCCGCCAGTGCCGAACCGCCTTTGATGTCACCACCAAAAGAGCCACCCAGCGCCCTTCCTGAAGGCAGGGAACATCGACCAAAGCGCGAATGGCAACGGCACCGTAGTTATCGAATAAATGCGCTGTATGGGGGTAATTAGCGATATCTGAGATGACAAGTGTTTGACCTGCCATAGAGAGAGCTTTCAGTTCTGGGGTCTTAAAGTCTGAGATGGGATAGGTGCCGGCGGCGCTGGCAAGGTCGGACTGGTGCCAGTCTTGCCGGACAATTGCCCGATCGGCTTCTACATCGATTTCGTGCCATATGCAGCGATCGACTTTTAAATATTCTCCCAGACTGTTCATCGCTTCCGACAACATTTCTGCGGGGTTGAAGCGCTGCCGCAAGCGGACTTCGAGATCTGCGAGAAACTGCTCGTTGAGTTGGGCTTGTTTGCGATCGTGAATATCGGTATTTGTGCCGATCCACTCGACAATCTGGCCACCCGCGCCGCGAATTGGCACGGCGCGGGACAAATGCCAGCGTTCCATCTGGTCTGCTGCCCGCCGCAGCCGCAGCTCAACTTGATAAACTTCTCCGGTGATTAGACATTCTTCCCAGCGGGCCCAAGATTCTGCCAAATCCGAGGGCGGCACCAGGGATTCCCAATTGCTTTGAGCGGCTTCCTCGTAAGACATTCCCAGATATTCCAACCATTTTTGTTGATTGGTAAAGCGAATTTCCCCGGCGGAGTCTACGTTCCAAATCAGGTGGGGCAGCGACTCAGCCAGGAAGCGGAAGCGGCGGTCGCTTTCTGCTAAGCTTTCTTCTGCTCGTTTGCGATCGTCAATATCAATGCCGATACCAGCCCATTGCACCACTTTTCCCCCCCTGTCTTTGACGGGCACAAGTCGCGCTAGATGCCAGCGATAATTACCATCAAACCTGCGTACCCGACACTCGAATTCGTAGGCTTCCCCTGCTTCAATCGCAGGAGTGCGCGTGCCGACAACTGCTGGCAGATCATCAGGATGAAATAATTGCAGCACCGGCGCAGGCAGTGGTAATTTTGCTGGCTTGATGCCCGTATAGGTTTTCCAGTGTTGGTTGCAAAACTCTAACCTGCCGTCGGCGGTGTTGATCCACATTAATTCCGGGACGCCATCGGCGAGGGTGCGGTAGAGATTTTCACTTTGCCGCAGTGCTTCTTCTATTTGCCGGCGGTCGGTTTTGTCCTGCATAATTTTCAGCAAACCTTGCACCTGGCCGTCTGCGTCGCGCAGGGGCATTACCAGCCCGCTGCCCCAAAAGCGGCTGCCGTCTTTGCGGAGGTGCCAGCGCTCGTTTTCTGCCTTTCCCTGAGTCAGGGCGATGTGCCTTTCTGCTTCTGGCTTTCTAGCAGCAGAGTCTTCTGGGGTGAAGATGATTCCTCCGTCCTGCCCGACGATTTCAGCTTCGGTATAGCCTAGCAATCTCTGGGCGCCTGCGTTCCAACGGGTAACGTGTCCATCGGTGTCGAGGGTGAAGATGGCGTAGTCTTTGGCGCTGTCGAGAATCAACTGCAGATGGGTTTCACGATCGCGCAGTGCAGCTTCTGCTTGTTTGCGCTGGGTAATGTTACTGGTGAAGCCGACTATTTTGGTCACTTCACCTTGCTGGTTGCGGATCGAACAGCCGCGCTCCCAAACATCAATCCAGCGCCCGTCTTGGTGCCGGACTCGGTACTCGTCTTCGTAGCGCTCGGCACTTAAGATTGATTCGGCCCCGGCAAGGATGCGTGCCAAATCTGCGGGATGGATGCGTTCTCTCCACCACTCTGGTGTTGCCGGTGCCTCCTCTGGGCAGACACCGACAATCGAGTACAGTCCCTCGGAACGGTAAACTGAGTTTGCTGCCAAATCCCACTCAAACACCAGGCCGTCGATCGCCCTTGTAGCTAATTGGAAACGGTTGTAGCTTTCTTGCAAGGCGAGTTCGGCCATTTTGCGAGCGGTAATTTCCTGTACCACGATATGAATCCCGACAATCTCTGCGCCCCTGTCTCTGAGCGGCCACCAATTCTGGAGCCAAGTGCGAACGACAGTGGGTTGAGCCCTAGTTTTACCCGTGAGTTCAAAATTCCGGATCGGTTCTCCGGTGTCTAGAAGGTGGCGCAACAAAGGTTCGGCTGTGTCTGCCCAGTCGGGGACAATTTCGCGCAGGGTGCGGCCGATGTGCTTTTCTAGTGCCAGGCCGTTCATTTGGGCAAACCGTTGGTTGATCCGCACGAACCGCAAATCTGTGTCTAAAACAGCCAAACCCACGGGAGTTGTTTGGTAGAGCGACTCTATCTCTAGAAGTTGACGGCGCACGGTTTGCTCGGTCTCTTGCAGCGCGAGTTCGGCTTTTTTGCGATCGGTAGCATCAAATAATACTCCGATAAACCGCACTGCCTCGCCTGCAGCGTCGTAGAGATAGCGCCCGAACGCACTCACCCAGCGGATTTCTCCGTTGTCGGCCCGGATAATGCGGTATTCGGGGGAGTAGAGCGATCTCGTTTGCCGAGCTGTTTTGGCTGCTTGCAGGACTTGCTTTAAGTCGTCTGGATGCACGCAATTTTCCCACACAGACGCGCTTGCTTCGCCGCCTGGTGTCGGTTCGCAGCCCAAAATGCTGAAATGGGTCGCCGACCAAATTACTCGATTTGTTCGCACGTCTAAATCCCAGGTTGCCATGCCTGAGCCTTCGATGGCGACGCTCAAACGTTCTTCGCTTTGTTTCAAGGCAATTTCAGTTTGTTTGCGCTCGCTGATATCTGTCAGGGAACCCACGGCGCGCACGGGATTGCCTGATTCGTCCCAAATTGCTCGCGCTCTGGCTAAAACCCATTTGTAGCGCCCGTCCCCACAACGGATGCGGTATTCGCAGCAGTAATGTGAGGTTTCTCGATTTAAGTGCTGCTGCCAATTGCTTTGCATTATCTCCAAATCATCGGGATGAATGTAGCTCAAATATTGGCTGAAGTTTTTGACTTCTTCGGCTCCACGTTCCAAAATCTCTAAAAAGCGATCGCTCAAAACAGGGCAATTTGTTTGCAGGTTGTGATCCCAAATGCCGTCGTTGTTGCCGGCACAGGCTAATTCCCAGCGTTCTTCGCTTTCTCGCAGGGCTTCTTTGGTTTGATTTGCGCGATCGATTTGTAGGGCGGCAACGGCAAAGTCTGCTAGGGAGATGGCGATCCGCAAGTCTTCGGCATCGAACTGGCGGTCGGAATTGTGAGATACAATCCATATTGCCCCCAGCGGTTGATTTTCTGCTTGCAGCGGCACAACTAACGCTTCGGCGATCGGCAATTCTAACTGTTGTAAGTCGGTAAAATATTGTTCGGGAGCGAAGTAAAGCTGGGGAGTTTGGCGATCGAAACCTGCTCCCGACAAACGCAATTTGCGGGGTGTGTTTCTGTGTTCTGCTGCTTCCCACGCGCCCGCCAATGCCACCCACCGAAATATTTGTTCGGAACTGACATTTTCTTCTAGTAAGCAGACTCCGACACTCTCTGCGCCGCACAAATCTTTAGCAATCGCAACCAGTGTTTTGAGCAGCCTGTGGGGTGAGGTTGCCAATTGTCTAGCCAGCTTTTGCAGCGCTCGGTTTTCTGCTTTTTGATCGTGCGATCGAGGAATGCGGCGGGACAGTTCCTCGGCGATCGGAATATCGGTTAAATTAGTTTGTGGGGTTTGCCAAGCTTCCATCAATTAATGGTCTCTATGTCTTTCGGTCTGAGCTGGCGAGCGTATATCAGCGCCCTCTTAAAGCATCTGCTATAAATTATAGCATTTACCTAGAGACAGAATTAGTTATCTATCTTGGTAATTGCTTTTTAGTTTTCAGGCTAGTCGATCGCCTTGGTTGCTTTTACTCTTGTTGCCACCTTATGCACAATTTTATTCCCGAATCGCGATTTTTTCCATATCTAACTTGGACAGAAATTCAGTCTATGCTTGATAAGGAAAATACTGTGATTATTCAGCCGCTAGGTGCGATCGAACAACACGGCCCCCATTTGCCTTTAATTGTAGATGTGGCAATTAGCGCGGCGGTGACAGGCACAGCGCTGACAAAATTAGAGGCAAATATTCCCGCTTATGCTTTGCCGCCTTTGTACTATGGCAAGTCGAACGAACACTGCCATTTCCCCGGTACAATTATGCTCAGTGCTCAGACACTTTTAGCAGTAATCGGCGAAATAGCTGACAGTATTTATCAGGCTGGATTTCGGAAATTAGTGTTACTCAATGGTCACGGCGGACAGCCGCAGGTGATGGAAATTGCAGCGCGGGACATTCATCAAAAATATCAGGATTTTTCGGTTTTTCCGCTGTTTGTGTGGCGGGTTCCGAATGTGGCTGCTGAATTATTGAGCGCGAAAGAGTTGGAGTTTGGGATTCACGCGGGTGATGCAGAAACGAGTTTGATGTTGTCAATTTTGCCGTCGCAGGTGAAAATGGAACTTGCTGTTACTGAATATCCGAAAAATTTGCCGATCGATAGTTTGCTGAGTATGGAAGGAAATTTGCCTTTTGCTTGGCTGACGCGAGAGTTAACTGAAAGCGGTGTGTTGGGCGATGCGACGGTGGCAACGAAAGAAAAGGGTTTTCGGATTCTCGAATCTCTTTCTGACGGCTGGGTACAAGTTATCAAAGATGTTTACAAATTCCGACAGCCTGGAAGTTCGGCAACCAGCACTGTACAAGATGTAACGGATGTCAGTCCGATGGAAGAATGAAGAGGGAAGAAGATCGATGGGGAAATGCAGTCACAACAATAGTTGCAGCAATTAAGAACGTTATAACTGTCTTGGCGGTTGCTATAAAAATAAAAAATACAGTCCTGGAGGCATAATCGACCTATGTAGGCTGCTTAGGTTGCACCTTACGGCTATTAAGAATTAAAAATCAAAAATTATTCTAATTTGTGTCAAAATGAGTCTAAGAAATTTTTTGAGTTGGAAAACTAACGATGAGTGTAAATTCTAAATTGCAGCGCGCATTTGAGCAAGGTCGCGCCCTGAAAATTATCAGCGGTTTAAATAATTTTGATGCAGCCAACGTTGCGGCTGTAGTCAAAGCAGCCGATCTCGGCGGTGCTTCCTTTGTCGATATTGCTGCCGATCGAGATTTGGTATTGATGGCGAAACAATTGACAATTTTGCCAATTTGTGTATCTGCTGTGGAACCAGAAAAGTTTGTGCCTGCGGTAGAAGCTGGCGCTGATTTGATTGAAATTGGCAACTTTGATGCTTTCTACGCAGTAGGCCGCCGCTTTGAAGCTGAGGAAGTTTTGCAGTTGACTCGCGACACTCGATCGCTATTTCCGAACATCACTCTTTCTGTGACAGTTCCCCACATTTTGGCACTCGACGAACAAGTGCAATTAGCAATTGAATTAGTCAAAGCTGGCGCTAACATCATCCAAACCGAAGGTGGTACTAGCGCTCAACCAATTCACGCAGGCACCTTGGGATTAATTGAAAAAGCAGCGCCTACTTTGGCCGCAGCCTTTGAAATTTCCCGCGCCGTATCAGTCCCCGTACTCTGCGCTTCTGGTATCTCCAGCGTCACCGCACCCCTCGCTATTGGAGCAGGCGCTGCTGGTGTTGGTGTCGGTTCTGCTGTCAGCCAACTTAATAGCGAAGTGGCGATGATTGCGGCTGTTCGCAGTTTGGTTGAAGCTTTGGCTTTGGTTTCGCGATCGCACTTGCCAGCTTCCATTTAATTAAGAAGGGAGAAGGAAGAAGGGAGAAGGAAAATTTTTTCCATACTCTTCTCTTCTCCCACTATTCCCCTCTTCCCCTCTTCCCATCCCCCACTTTTCCACTCTTCCTTAATAATTGATAAACCACACGGCATAATCATCTAATAACTGATTGTTTCGGGAGATTAAATCAACTGATTCTAACTCAGATAAAGGTAACACAAACTTTTGGCGATCGCCGACGCGCTGCACTTCCACAAATATACCTTCTTCGTGAATCACAAAATCATCTAACCGACTAATTGTGAACGTATCAGTATAAGAAGGTTGAGTTTTTTTGAGTCTTGCATATTCTTTTTTGCTGCCATAACCCATTGTATATTCTTCTTCCCATTCAAACTCTTCTATGCCGGTAACATGGCACGGAAGTTGAATATTTTGCTTGATGTAATCGAGGTATTTGACTGAATTTTTTAGATTACAATCAAGGTTTTTAGAACCCAAAATTTTACTAATTTTAGTTTCAAATTGTTTGGTATTAAATGCGAGATTTTTGTCGATATTTGCTAACATTTCTGGATCGAATCCCGATCTCAATTCGGTTACTTCCGCCAGCAGGCGCTGAAAGTCGTTGACCGGTTTCGGCCTTCTGCCTGCTACAATGGTTTCATCAAGCTGAACTGGAGGAAGTTCGGATTGTGAAGGAAGGAATTGGCTTTGATCGGCGCGATCGTCCACTTTAGACTTGTTAACTTTAGACTTGTTAAGTTTAGGCTGGTTAAGTTTAGGCTTGTTAAATTTAGGCATCGCTCGGTCTCGCTGGCTCGGTTTATCAATAAAGTATATCTTGACAGAAGTACATTCGTGTCTGATAGGAGGAAGGTGTAATGCAACTACTGAAATCGCCTGATGAATCGCCAGTCTATCAAGGACAATTCGGCGAGTTTACGATTACTCAAAAAGATCGCACGGGAGTGTTGATTTACCGCGCCGGATTGGGGGTGGCGGCACTGTGTTTTGCGATCGGCACTACTCTGGTATTGCAACAGGGCGACAACCCGATTGCAATCCAAGCTGTAACGCCTGTTTTTGCTTGTTTCTGGATAGCTTTAGGCGTCAGCTTAGCAACTATTCACATTTACATGATTGCGCTACACCGAACACTACAGGTGTTTTGGGCGATCGGCGGCGCGGCAGCATTGTTTGTCGCCCTACAAAGCAGCCAACCTCTAGCTTTAGCAGTGTACGAACATCCAGCCACGTTGTGGGGAATTGGCTTTACTTTTGCCGCGTTAAATGGCATTTATTTTAAGGAAGCATTTTGTTTTAATCGCCTCGAGACTAAGTTTTTGACTCCAGGAGTTCCTCTATTAATTTTAGGACATATTTTCGGCTTTTTGTCAGGCGAAAATGAACAGTTTTTGCTGGCTATTTGGGCTGCTTTGTTTATCATCTTTGCTGTACGCAAGTTTTTTCAACCGATGCCGCAGGATATCGGTGATAAAAGCGTTTTTGAGTATCTGAAACACAAATAATTTGGGAATGGGGCATTGGGAATGGGGCCGAAGAACAATTTGATTGCTTTCTCACTGTCCCACTATTTCCATTTTCCTAAAACCATTGGTATTGTGGCTTCTTCCTTCTTCACATCGATCTTCTTCCTTCTGCTATAATAATGAGAATTCGTTTAATCCGTCGTCGAGAAATCTGGGCAATTACTAAGGAAGGTTGGATAATTGCAATCGCGGGGTTGATAATTTTAATGCTCTTAATTCTCACAAATATCCATCCGTTTTTGGCGGTAAATGCGCCGATTAAAGCAGATATATTGGTTGTCGAAGGCTGGTTGCCCGATTATGCGATCGCAAGTGCGATCGCCGAATTCAAAAAAGGCAAATACAGCCAATTAATTACCACAGGACTTCCTTTAAGTAAAGGCTACTATCTCGCTGAATATAAAAATTATGCTGCACTAACTGCCGCGACTTGTATTGCACTAGGATTTGATAAAAACAAATTAGTAGCAGTACCAGCAGCGAGTGTTGTGAAACACCGTACTGCTGCTTCTGCGATCGCACTTCGAGATTGGTTTTCTACTTCAGATTTAAAAGTTAATTCAATTAATCTTTATTCCTTTGGGCCTCACGCCCGCCGAAGTTGGATTGTATTTAAAGAAGTGCTGAATCCTGAGATTAAAGTCGGGATTATAGCGGCGGAACCGCAAGATTACAATTCCAAAGAATGGTGGAAATCTAGCGAAGGTTTTCGGACAGTAATCGGAGAAATCATTGCTTATATTTATGCCCGTTTTGTAGATTGGAGAACCTAGCCAGTAATTGTCAACATCTCTCTTAATTACCTTCGTGTTCTTAGCGCCTTTCCGGTTCGTCAAAAAATATTTATATAGCACTTGTAAATCTGTGAAAAGAGAGGACAAGGCAGTGCCGTTTCCTACCATAATTCAACCAAAAATGATAAAATCATTCTCAGATAAGTTGAGGGCAACTCGTTGTTAGAAGAACGCGCATACTGGTTAGCATGGTCACAAATTAACGGTATCGGGCCGATTTTGTTGCAAAGATTGCACCAAAATTTCAATAGTTTGGCAGCAGCTTGGACGGCAAAACCAGTAGATTTAATGCGAATCGAAGGGTTCGGAAAGCAGATAATTGAAACCATTGTGCAAGAACGCACTAAACTCAATCCCGAAGAATTTATCGAAAAACATTTTATAAAAAATCCCTGTTTTTGGACGCCTGCAGATCCAGATTATCCGCGCTTATTATTGGAAATTCCCAATCCGCCACCAGTATTGTATTATCGTGGTTTAGTTGATGTAAAAGAGAATCAAGGAATTACGCCGACGGTGGCAATAGTTGGCACTCGCAGCCCTTCGGAATACGGCAGAAGGTGGACTCGCAAAATTAGTACGGCTTTAGCTAAAAGTGATTTTACTGTGGTTTCGGGATTGGCTGCGGGCATTGATACAGAGGCTCATACAGGCTGTTTGGAGGCGGGAGGAAGGACTTTTGCAGTGGTGGGGACGGGAGTAGATATTGTATATCCCAAACAAAATGAGAGGTTGTGCGATCGCATTTTGCAGCAGGGATTGGTAATTAGCGAATATCCGGCGGGGACTCAACCGAATAAAACTAATTTTCCCCGCCGAAATCGCATAATTGCTGGCTTAAGCCGCGCTACAATCGTGATAGAAGCTCCGCACAAATCGGGTGCTTTAATTACTGCTTATCAAGCGAATGATTTTTGCCGGGATGTGTATGTTTTGACGGGCAGATTGGATGATGAGCGTTCTTTTGGATGTTTGGAGTTGCTGAGTAAAGGTGCTCATCCGATTCTGCCGAGTAGCGATCGAATGTTAAGCGAAGACAGGTTGTTGGAAATGCTCGGAGCTATGCCAAAATTGGATAGAGCCGAGCAGTTGTCGCTATTTCCCCCAAATCCGACGGTTGAGAAGAAAGGGCCGCCGTTGGAGCCGGAATTGGCTAAGGTGTTAAGTGCGATCGCAGGTGGGCCGATTTCTTTTGATACAATTGTAGAAGCAGCGGGATTAGAAGCGGGAAGAGTTTCTAGTATACTTTTGCAGTTGGAATTGTTGGGATTAGTTTCGCAGTTACCAGGAATGCGATATCAGCGGTGCTGATTGGTAAGTAATACGGTTTAGGCTATTGGTGTCAACTTAAGTCTAAACCCCTCTTTATCTCTCGTTTACCGCGGAGGCCAGATCCCCCTAAATCCCCCTTAAGAAGGGGGACGAAAGAGAAGATTCGTGTCCCCCCTTGTTTAAGGGGGGTTAGAGGGGAGCAAGGCCTTTATAGTCAGCGGTTGAAACCGCATATATACAAACGAAGTCCGTCTCTAAGAGACTGAAGAATAATAAGAACTAAAGCCCTCATTACGAACCTTTAAATCAATAATCCGAAATTAGCAGCACTAATACTGCTAGCCGAAACACCACTCAGAGAAGCTAAAATATCCCCTGTTTGTGCCAACCGGATTAAAGTTGCACCGCTATCTTGAGCAATCGCCAATTGCGAGAAACTCAACCCGTT
>NZ_JAUBQS010000163.1:0-1327 GCF_036701355.1 Microcoleus sp. Pol12B3 | reverse complement strand
TGGCACTCTCGCTCAACCATACTCCGGTTTTTTCGTGCCAATACTCACAGTATTCTGCTAGTGTGTAATCTGGATACTGAGCTACCATCTCTTCAATCTCTTGTTCGTGACCAAACAGTAGGCTCGGTTTACCACCATGAGCCTGACTAGGGAGTAATTTTCCTGTCTCTTTTTTGCGCTTTAGTAGTGCTTGTACCCTGAGAGGGTGACAACGGAGGTCAAACCCAGACGGGGCAATTGTTTGAGATAATGGATAAGTCGTCAAAAAGAGGGTGGCCCTTGGAGCCACCCTAACCAAAAATGTTAAAGACATTATACCACTCGTTATTACGCATTCATCTGAGCGAAAGTCAAGCAAAGACCTTAGAAATCTTAGTTTTGATGCTTCAAAGTTATCGAAACGTCAGATTATCAACTCTCGCCAACTTCTTTCCACAACCTATTAAATACAAGAGTCGAATCAGAAATATCCAGCGATTTCTGGAACTCCCTCAGCTCTCGGCTAAGTTACTCTGGTTTCCGATAATTAAGGCAACTTTAAAATCTGAATTTATAGAGAAAAAATTAAATAGAGCGCAACGGAGACACCCCTCAAAATTAAGATTTAAAACCAAAAACTATGTAGCGATTGCTCTCGATAGAACTCAATGGAGAGACCGGAATCTACTCATGGCCACCATAATTTGGGGAAATCATGCTTTACCAATATATTGGGAGCTACTCTCTAAATTTGGCAGTAGTTCTTTCCGGGAACAGAAACGGGTACTAGGGCCGGTACTAGCCCTTCTAAAACCTTATCCGGTCGTGGTAATAGGGGACCGAGAATTTCATAGTGCTAAGCTCGCGAACTGGCTCAGGGCAAAGGGTGTAGACGTTGTATTTCGTCAAAAAAAGAGTGCTTTTGTAGCGACTTCATGCCAGCCAGGTAAGTCTTTAAAAACCCAAGGATTTAAAGCGGGCGAATCCCACTTTTTCAAAAATGTAACCTTTCAAAAATCTGACCCTATTCAGGAATTTAACTTAGGAGTTTATTGGGAAAAAAGTCACCGAGGGAAAAAGGTAAAAGAACCGTGGTATTTACTAACTACGATTTCTAACCCCAAGCTGGTTAAGCAACTCTATCAAGCACGGTGGGGTATTGAAATGATGTTTAGAGATTGCAAAAGTGGCGGCTATAATATGGAATTTACTCGGGTGGATGCTACCCGATTTTTAGCTTTGGTTTTGTTGATTACTTTCGCTTATTGTTTCAGGGTAAACGCATCTAAATTAAGTTGACATAAAATCATATTTGTGCCTGAGTTATTCTCTGAAAAAACCCTTCTTA
>NZ_JAUBQS010000079.1:0-25840 GCF_036701355.1 Microcoleus sp. Pol12B3 | reverse complement strand
AGCGGAATGAAGCGAAAGTTTCACGTTCCGTTTTGAAGGAGAGGTAGGAGTGGCAACACCCCTATCGACTCTAACAAACCTGCGATCGAAAATTCGCAAACCCAATTGCAGAGCTATGGTGGAGAACACAATGCCCAATACACTCGATGTTAGTTCAGTCTTAGAAATCCTGCGACCTGTGCAAGACCCCGAACTGCAAAAGAGTTTGGTGGAATTGAACATGATTCGTAACATAAAAATTGACGGCGGTGTCGTCAGTTTTACTTTAGTGCTGACAACGCCTGCTTGCCCGCTGCGAGAATTTATTGTCGAAGATTGCCAAAAAGCGGTCAGACAGTTGCCAGGAGTCGAAAAAGTGGCGGTGGAGGTGACAGCCGAGACGCCCCAGCAAAAGGGAGTGGTCGATCGCCAAGGCATTGAAGGAGTGAAAAATATTATCGCAATTTCCAGCGGCAAAGGCGGCGTCGGCAAAAGCACGGTGGCGGTAAACGTGGCAGTAGCGCTGGCGCAAACCGGCGCTAAGGTGGGTTTGCTGGATGCGGATATCTATGGGCCCAACGACCCGACAATGTTGGGTCTGGGGGACGCGAAAGTGATGGTTAGGGACGGGAAAAGCGGTGAAAGCCTCGAACCCGCCTTCAACTACGGCGTCAAATTAGTGTCGATGGCATTTTTAATTGACAAAGACCAGCCCGTAATTTGGCGCGGCCCGATGTTGAACGGGATCATTCGACAGTTCCTCTATCAGGTAAATTGGGGCGATTTAGACTATCTGATTGTCGATATGCCTCCGGGTACTGGAGACGCGCAGTTGACGATGGCGCAAGCGGTGCCGATGGCTGGTGTGGTGATCGTGACGACGCCGCAGACTGTGGCTTTGTTGGACTCCCGCAAGGGGTTAAAGATGTTCCAGCAGTTGGGAGTGTCGGTGTTGGGAATTGTGGAAAACATGAGCTATTTTGTGCCGCCGGATATGCCCGACAAGCAATACGATATTTTTGGTTCTGGTGGCGGGGAAAAGACTGCTGCTGAGTTGGGAGTGCCGCTGTTAGGCCGCATTCCGCTGGAAATTCCGTTGCGGGAAGGTGGCGATTCGGGGGTGCCGATCGTGGTGGGGCAACCGGGTTCTGCTTCAGCCAGGGAGTTGCGGGCGATCGCGGGCCGCATTGCCGGTAAAGTTTCCGTAGCAGCCTTAGCCTAACAAACTCTCGTTTCTGGGCTTTGCCTCGCGTTTTCCTGTACACGAAGATTTGCCTAGTTCTCAGGCTCTGCTTGGGAACTAGAAACGAGAAAAGGTAAACTATAACCAGCAAACTTAACATTCAAAGAATTATGATTTTTCCAGGTTCGGCAGTTCGAGTTAAAGATAAGGGTGAAATTTACTACGCCTTTCAAGGACAAGTCCAGCGAGTTAGCGACGGAAAGGTCGCGGTACTGTTTGAAGGCGGGAATTGGGACAAGTTGATTACGTTCCGGCTGTCGCAGTTGGAACTTGTGGATGCTACGGCTGGTCGCGTGAAATAGTCAGTAGTCAGCGGTCATTAGTCATTGGTAATTGGTAATGGGTAATTAGTCATTGGTAATTGGTAAAGTACCCAAGACCAGGCTACTAACTGAAGACCCTTGACAACCAGCACAAAACCAATGGCTAATGACTACTAACTAATAACTAATAACTAATAACTAAAACTATGCGTTTACCTTTACCCCAGTTTGCTACAAAAGAGCGCCATCCCGATCGCATTGCTGAGGTAATCGAGACGGCAACTTCGGAGTTTTTGGCTCAATGTTTGGAACCGGAAGACTTAAGCTTTCCTGTGATGCCGCCTTTTGGGAGTTGGGTGAAGGCGGAGGATGAAGAGTCGAAAAATCAAATTTACGGCGTGGTTTATTACGCTACGACTAGCCCGATCGACTCGGTGCACAGAGCTCGCGCTTTGGGTTTGTCGCTGGAAGAGTTGCGGGAAGAACAACCGCAGATTTTTGCGATGCTCAAAACCGAGTTTCGAGTGGCGATTGTGGGGTTTGAGGCTGCGCCGGAAAGGTTCAACGGTCACGGCCCATCGAGGGGTAAAATTTATCAGTATTTGCCGCCGCGCCCGCCACAAATTCACCAGGCGGTTTATCGCTGCGAACCCGATGAGGTGATTGATTTTACCGTGCAATTGGATTTTTTGAGGACGCTGCTGGGGGTGGCTAATGCGCCGGTGGATGCGCTGACGGCGGCGGCGATTCGGGAGATTTATCAGTTGCGGATGCGCGATCGATCTTGGTTGGTGGAAGCGGGGAGGAGTTTGAGTGTTTTGCTGAAGGATGATTATGACAGGTTGCGGGTGATTTTGAGTCAGATTCATCCGTAGGGAAAAGCTGGAATAAGATAATCTGGACTTACGCAACAGTGGCTTGACACGCTACGGATAGCAGTAAGGTGTGCAAAGCGCACCTTACATAATTAGGTTCTACGTCAGTCCCGATCTGGTTTTTTGTGAGGAAAAATATTTTATGTGGGTAGAGGTAACACCGCTGAATCAAGTTCCCGAATCGGGTGTCTTGAAGGTAAAAGTTGACGAAACTTCAGTGATTTTGAATCGTCAAGGCCTGAATGTCACTTGTTACCGCAATGCTTGCACTCATTTAGAATACCCGATCGACATGGGTAAGGTAAGCAGCGGTATCATTACCTGTCCGTTTCATAAGTATCAGTACAAATTAGATACTGGTAGATGTTTGAATGCACCCAGCGATGCCCTGGAATCTTATCCGGTAAAAATTGAGGGCGATCGAGTTTTTGTAGAAATAGATTAGTTATTCGTTATTCGTTAAGTCCGACAGGGGTTTAAGCCCCTGTCTCATAGCTACAGTCGTCTCAAGACGACTGTAGATTAATATTTGATATCAAGTCCGGCTTAAATACCCCCTCACTCTCTTTGTCTGTGGAGGCAGACTTTGTTTGACAAAGAGCGGTTTCAACCGCCGAACCATCGAGGGCGTAGCCAACCCTGATTTATTTTCACCCTACCGTTTTCGCGCGTCGCTGGCGGACGAAAATCACCAAAAGCCCGATCGCACCAACCGCCAACAGCAGCCATTCTTCGGGTTCAGGAACCCCCGAAACATTCAGAGGATTATTCGGCTTAGTTAACTCCTCCTTACCCGATTCTACCTCCCGTTCAAATCGATCGCTCTTAGCTTCCGCTGCTTTTAGCTGTTCCCTTTGCGTGTCATTAACTAACACAATCATCGAAGAATAAGGCGTCACCACTTTGAAATTTTTAGCTACTGCGTGCATCGCATCCAGTTGCGTCAGTTGATTTGAACTTTTCTGCTTGCTAAGTGCAGTTATCAACTGGCGCGCAGCTATCGGTTTAAAGCCTTGGTTTCCGGTATCTTTTAACTCTGCAACTGGCGCCGATTTAGCGGTTTTTTTCGACTGCGGGGTTTTGGCATAACTCCAAACATAGCCGTCAACAACGCTAACTGTAGATTTGCCCGAAGCTGCTGTGGTTGCTACTCGCTGCATCGCCTCTTTCATATCCGTAGCAACTCCGCCGCCGCTATCTTGAATAGCCTTTAAAGTTGCGTCGTCGTAACCGGGGGGCAAACCTCCCAAATGCACTGTCCATAGGGGTGAAGAGATGGAAAGTTTAAGTTTGCGATCGTCCGACAATTCGTAACTATGGCGATCGCTCACGACAAATACAGTATCGTAACTTTTATCGCCCCGCAACTGTGCAAACTGTTGCAGCATATCTTTGAGCTGAATCTTACCGTAAAATGTCAGCTTTGTCGCATCGAAATTGCGTACATATCCCACAAACTTAGGTGGCATTCCGGCAGCGCTGGCGACATACAAATCAACAGCATTTTTGCCTTCTGCATTAGCTTTCAACCATTCAAAAGTCTCTTTTACTTCTTTATTTTCCGCCGCCATGCTGCGAGAAGTATCGAGAATCACTGCAAATTTTTTGCCTTGCGGTAACGAGTAATTTGCATCAGCCAACGGCTTAGCAGAAATGATATTTCCTCCCGGTAAAATCGCCTGCTGCGCTGTTAGAGGTTGCTGTGCGGCTGCGGACAAAAAGGGTGGCAGCCAAGTTTCTATTGCTTCTTTCCCGCTGTATTTGACCTCTTTTCCGGCGATCGCGCGGCGAGTATTTTGGTTCCAAAAAATGTTGCGTTTCTCAGCCAAAACAGGCATAGCCCAACCCTGCGGCTGGCGCATGACTTTGTAAGTAAGCCACAGGTGCATTTCCGTTGGCCCTTCTGTTTGGGTGAATTCTCGTTTGGCCGGGATTGGAAAAGCGCGCAAGCGGTATTGTTTGGGGCCAATTTGTTCTAGCAAAGCCGGATCGACTCTTTCTACTACCTGTTGGTTGTAGACTTGCTGGGCCGCACCGCGAGGCGATACAGTAAATGCAAAACGTTTGTTTAAATCGCCAGTATCGCCCAGCCAAACTCCTGTAACTGCGGCGCTTTCCGGCAGCGAAAAGTAGTAGAATACTTCTTGCAAGTTCGGCGTTTGATTTTTGTAAACTTCGTAGAGTTGAACGTCAGCCCAGTAGCCGTTTTCTTTGACAGTCACTTCTTGCGATTGCAACCATACTTTTTCCTGATTGACATTCAGCAAACCCGCTTTAGCTTCTTCCTGGTTTGAGGTTGACTGTACCGCGTGTTTTACTGCTTCTGTGTCGCCTTTTTGCAGTTCCGTATCGAAGAATTCGCCGTAGAGTTTTTCGGCTTTTTCCACATCAGCACTAAAGCCTTGATACAAAAACGGCGACATTAAAAAATTATAGCTGTTCTGCAAAGTTTGAGCCGCGCCGTCAGGGAAAATCCAACTATTTTTGTATATCTCATAAATGTGGTTGTTTTCTCCTACAGTGCTCAGGTAGCGGTAAGGGGACAAATAAGCGTTAACTAAGCCCGCTCGAATCATATCAGACTTGGCTAATAAAGTTTGGCGGCTGCTGTCGTTTGCGGGGTGATTCGCTAGCATTTTCAGTGCTGCAACTTGTGGCTGCTGCTGCAAAGCGGAGAAAATAGCCAGCCAAGCTGCTATGACTCCCAAACTTCCGATTAGCGCTTTATTTTTCCCGTATTGTGCAGCAAAACTCTGCCATATTTTCCGCCCGGAATGAATGTAGAGAAAGCCGTATAGCGAAGGCATGACAACGAATAAGCTACAGGTTAAACCAAACAATATAAACGATAGCGGTATCCAAATTAAAGCCGAGGCCCACGCCCCGTATTTAAACATTTCCAGAAATTGTGAAACCCATGTAAACTTAAAAAATTGAATGACGACAAATAAGAGTCCATAAAGTGTATACAATGCCACAGGTACAGCGTAATAAAGCAGCAATGTTGCCGCCCAAGTGCCAACTACTACCATTAAACTGTGACATCCTAATTGCAGCCACGCACTTCGCTTTTCTCCGATTAATCTGAAAATACGAGGCTGTTTATTATGGGAATTCTGGGAATCGAAAATATTTTGAACATTTTCTCTTTTACCCAGATATCCGTACAGCATTTCCACTGAAAATGCTGCTATGCACAAAGCAATAGTAGCGATAATCTGAGAACTAGCTGGAGTGAGTTCTCGTAGCAGGAACAAGCGGAGCAAACAAAGTAAAAATAACGGTGCTTCTACGCCGTAAAACCAACGCATTAGCTGTAGGGGTTGCTTGCTAAAACGCCTCGCTCCTATTACTGTACATACGGTGGGTACTGCGATCGTAGCTGCCATCGTCAAAGAAAACTCTAGCGGGATGGTGCCATCGATTGTGGCCTTAATTAATGGCCCTCCTATAATAGGCAAAATTCCCAAGTAAACAATCGACAAAAAGGTCAAGTTCCAGATCCAAAAAATTGCTTGAAAAATTCCATCAAATACCTGTTTGATTTTCATTTATTTGTCCTGACAAGCTTTGTTTAACGGTAGTGTATACATCACTCACCAACTCTTTTACTTCATAATTTTCTGCTGGTAGCGAACTGTCAAATAAAATGGAAACTAGCACCCAATTGTGATTTTTGTGAGTGATATCACTGCCGATACGAGAGATGAAGTTATCGGTAGTTAGCTGTGCAGATTGCAGCCAGTATGCTGCTGATAATTGGTAGTTTTTGAGAGACAGCCAGCGCCCTGTTACTGAAGGAGTTAGTTGTTTTTTTTCTATGCGATTGACGGGAATTCCGCTCGCTACAAAACACAACTCCGGGGCGTGATAAGTTTGCCAGGATGTGCTCGCTACTGTGAGCATGGAACCGCGCAAGTTGCCGGCGATAAATCGGATTTTTTGTGTTTGCGTGTCTGGATAGTTGCCAAAGAATTTTTGTTCGCTAGGATTGAGGGAAATCGACTCTGATTTAATGTATTCAGGTAATGTTAAAGGTGCGATCGCCATTTTTGACGTTTCTACATGAGACAGTTGAGCCATGACTGCCAAAACTGTCACTGCTGCAATTATTCCGGGTTTTGCTAAAGGGTGATTTGGGAGTATTCCTGAGTTTGGTTTTGCAGAAATACCGCTGGTTTTTTTTGGCTGAAATTTCGGTACTCGTTGCAGCATTAACCCGGTCACAAAACAAGCACAGACTAAACCGACTATCCCCAGAGGAACGTGCATAATTTGTGCTAGGTTGGGCTGTTTAAACACTTCTGAAACCAGGACTAACACGGCAACCCGCGCAGCGTTAGCACACACCAACATTAAGAGATTAGCAGCGCCGACTGCTACCCATCTTAAACTCAATTTACGGCCTTCCAGCCAGGTAGCAGCTAGCAAAAATAGCGTTCCGACTAATAGGGTTTTAATGCCACTACAAGGCACGTCAACGTGAGCTATGCCGTTTTCCAAAACGATAATATCATAAGAAGAAATAGCTCCAATGTGCAGCATTGAGAGCAACTGTTCTACTACCTGAGCAGTCAGCACTCGCGCCGGCAAACCTAATCCGCTATTCAACTGACTGTTGAATGGTAAAATACAAGCCAGCAAGCCCGCAACTGGCAAGTTTTTTTGCCAAAAGTTCTGCTCCACCAATAAGCCGCACAGCCCGTAAGTTCCGAGGATAAATAGCAGGACATTAACTTGTTTGATATCAATTATATACTGAAGGGCGATCGAGCAAATACCCGCACCCAACATCAACAGCAGCGGATATCGCCTCAAAACGAAATTGGGTGAAAATCCTGGCGGGCGATCCTCTTCGAGGGCTGCGCTAACGGAGTTCCCGCTCGATCGCACTACTAATGCTACAATCAAAAAACCAATTACTATCTTGTACAGTGTGGGTATCTCAACAAACGAGGATAACAGCCACTTAACTGCCGAGATATTGGCCCAAAACCAAGCAAGGGCTAACAAACAAGGAGCCAGCCAAACCAAATTAACCCCAGAATTGGGACTGACAGCATCTGGAAGGTCAGAATTGGGAATATTGGTGCGCTGCATGATACCGCTTGACATTCAGGTTGGTGACATCTTAGCTCAGCAAAATTAGTAATGTCTAGACCGGTTATTTAAGTTTTGTCAAGCTTCGATTTTCTCTACAGAGAAGCTAGCGTTATAATAATTAATTTTAGCGGAGGTAAAAATGAGCGAAAAAAGCCCAGGATACAAAATTGTTAGCGATAACCGACAAGCGCGCCACCTCTATGAAATTATAGAGACATACCAAGTGGGCATAGAGTTGAAGGGAACCGAAGTCAAATCAATTCGGGAAGGAAAAGCCAATTTACGGGACGGATATGGCTTAGTTCGGAACGGCGAACTGTGGCTGATCAACGTTCACATTTCGCCTTGGAGAAGTGCTAGCAACTATTTTAATCACGAGCCCCGCCGCACCCGTAAATTGCTGATGCACAAGCAGGAAATTCGCAAATTAATCGGCAAAGTCGAAGAAAAAGGTTTGACTTTAGTGCCGTTAAAAATGTATTTGAAAGGCGGCTGGGTAAAACTCGATATCGGTTTGGGTAAAGGCAAAAAACTGTACGACAAGCGCGAAGATTTGAAGAAACGCGAAGACAAGCGAGATATGGAAAGAGCTATGAAGCAATTTTAGTCATCCGTCATTAGACATCTCCGAAAAAGAAACTGAAACCTTTGCTACTCAAAGGGTGAAATTGAATTTCGGAAGATGTTTATTAGTCAGGAGTAATTAGTAATTAGTGATTAGTGATTGTCCCTAGGGATGGATTATTTTAGCTCGCGTTTGGTTAATTACTTATCATAATATTTCTCAATATCTGCCCTTCAGGATTTTGAGGGCTTCCATCGTCACTACAAACTTAATTAGAGTTATTTCACCGGAGTCCATCCCATCGGCTCTCTTGGGGTTGTGCTGGAAACGGTAGTGTGAGCGCCTCCCTCACCCACGCTTTCGGACTCCTACCACCAGAAGTTTTATTTTTATAATCGCCTAAAACTCAGGCGAGCCATCTTATCTCCTAATACAGTCGCATATGGACGATCCTCGCGTAACAAGTAAGTATTATTACTTATCGATCGCCAACAGTCGTGCCTTCTTCCGGGTTCCGGCTTCCCGGTTCTTTTTTTTTGAAAATATCCGGATGGCTTGTGGAGCCCCATGAATGATTAACCTATGCTCGAATACATCTGTGTAGTGGGGCTTTACCCAACCATTCGGCTGTCGACTGACAAACCCTTATGAGAAATCGGCTCAAACCTGAGCCATTTCGTAAGATTATGACGCCATTAGGGTGGCAATTAAATATGGCAAGCTAAATATCGCCCAAATCTCAAGTTAAAAAATGCTAAAAATCACACCATTAGCTAACATTTTCAATGCCATGAAAGAGCCAGCAAAAAAGCATCACAACTCCAGGTGGGGAGCCTTATTGCTGATGCTAGCAGTAGGCTTTAGCGGCTGGAAAATTGCTTTGCCGGAACTGGCATCTTTGTTTAATAATATTGCGTTTGAAAACTACAAAGCCAATCGATTAGCGGATACTCAAAAAGCATATGAGTTAGCCCTCTGGGTAGATCCAAAAAGCCGAACAGCTCTTTACAATTTAGGATGGCTTTGCGAAGAAGTACAAGATTTACAGTGCGCCAGAGGAAAATATCTGCAAGCTGCAAAACTCGGTCTGCCTGCTGCTTACAGCAATCTGGCTCGATTATATATAGTCGATCAAAAAAACTATCCGGCTGCGGTTCACTTCCTGTGGCAAGGTTTGAAATTAGCTGAGGACGATCAAGTAAAATATTCTTTACTCAAAAACTTGGGATGGGCTCGCCTGGAACAGGGTCGATATTCAGAGGCATTGCAACATCTGAATGAAGCGATTAAACTTGATAGTGAAGGACCCGCAACTTACTGCTTAAAAGCGCAAGTCCTAGAAAAAATGAAAAATACGAAGGAAGCGCTACCGCAGTGGAAAATTTGTCTAAAGTATGCGGATTCTCAAGAATTCGATGAGGATATATGGATAGGGATGGCACGTCAACGATTAAACGAGGAAAAAACAAATAAATGAAACGCACAGTTTTGTTTTCATCAACCATACTGGCAATTATAACGGTACTGGAGCTAAGTCAAGCCTCAACAGCACTGCCAACTCCTTCGACTGTTAAAATTACCGTTAATGAATCAGTCGAAACGCCGTTCGACTCCAATCAAGCGAGGAGGTGGCGGTGCAGAGATAGAGATGGTGGAAAATATCCGTGTCCCAGATTCATCATGCCTTCGGAGAGCGAAGAATAAGAGTTATTTTCAATAAATTTTGTAGAGTGTACCATCACCACTTTACAACAACAGGTATGTAGTATGTATTAGTAGTATGCAGGGTGCGCCCTCCGCACCTTATAGCATTTGAGATGCGAGATTAAGAATTGAAGAATTGGAAATAACTTATGGCTATAATGGTTTGCAGCTTGCATAAAGCTGCATTCTTTTTTTTGCACTGATATAACTCTTAATCATTGCTGTGTCGGCTATTGCTGGAATCCGCACTGGGCGGGGAGAAAGCCCCGCCAGCAATTTTATCTACTCGGCCTCCGTCAAAGCTGAATCTTGGTGCTGCTGATGCGAGTTGCTGTAAAAACTAGCAATAATCGCCACCATCAACCACCAAAGCATATTAACTTCCGGCCGGTACCAAACTGTATCGACAAAACCGTGGGCCATCATGCCGGCTAAAGTTGCGATCGCCCCAATCAACCAAAACCCCTGATTCGATTTGAGATTTTGGATTTGAGCTTCTTTCTCTAAACTAGAGATTTTAAATTGTGAATCCCGCAGATGTTTGATCTGCAACAAACCTTGATTGACGGTGACAGTCATCAGCCAAAGGAAACACATTAAACCGATAAAACCGGTTTCCACCGCAATTTCCAGCAGCACGGAATAAGCGCTCAAAGCAGTGAATTTGGGCCTCATATAAAGCGGATAAACTTTATTAAAAGCAGTGTTTCCCGGCCCAATTCCGAGAATGGGTCGATCGCGAATCATGTCAACCACCGCCGTCCAAACATTAATCCGAAAATTGTTACTGCTGTCACCTCGGCCGATAAACATACTCGAAACTCGATCGCGCAGAGGCTCCACTAAAGCCACTCCCAAAATTAAGGCTCCCGCCAAACCTCCTAACCCTAACGGCAGCGCCCAATTTCGCCAGAACCGAGGCATCAAAGGGCTGTACCAGTACCACAGCAGCACTAAAAATACCACCAGTAGAGCCACAAAACCGATCCAAGCACCCCGGCTGTCCGTGTAGCGCAAACACGCGCAATTCACCACCAGCATCGTCAGCGCTAAAACTTTTGTTCCCCATCCTTTCCACACAAAAAGTGCGGCGGCGCTCAATGCAATAGCAGGCAGCAAATAAGAACCCAGCAAGTTTGGATTGCCCAAAAAGCTGTAAACTCGCGTGACATTGGCTTGAGTAGAAGTCGGATCGTTCCAAGTAGCTAATGGTGGCACTTTATCAATCCACTGCCGCACGCCGTAGAAACTGACAATTAAAGAGACGTTCAAAAATACGGCAATTAACCACGATCGCCAACGGGGCGATCGCAATATCCGAGCCATCAGCGCAAAAAACAGCAAATACAGCGTTAGCTTGCTCCAACCAGTAGCAGCGGCGACTTTCACCGGCGACATCGCCGTTGCGACAGTGGCTATGCCCCAGTAC
This sequence comes from Microcoleus sp. Pol12B3, assembly GCF_036701355.1. Classification (NCBI taxonomy): domain Bacteria; kingdom Bacillati; phylum Cyanobacteriota; class Cyanophyceae; order Oscillatoriales; family Microcoleaceae; genus Microcoleus; species Microcoleus sp. Pol12B3. The sequence goes on along the minus strand of NZ_JAUBQS010000079.1, from coordinate 14,679 downwards.
AGCAGAACCAGCAAATGAATCGGCGTGAAGGGGATCTCGCGATCGTCCGAAACAGTCAGCAGCACCCAAAACGCAGCGCTAGCCGCCATCAACACCCCCACCAAGGCATTGTTTACAAACGGCGCCAAACCGAAAGTCAAGGCCAGCAAAACAAAACCCAAGGGTTCGGCCCACTGCATCAGCCAGCTACTCTGCCGCCAACTGCGTAAAGAGCCGATCGCCAAATTGAATAAATAACTTCTACTTTGCCACTGAGAGAGCGGCAAATTTGCCAGAGTTAACTGTTGCCAAACTGAATTCATTTTTAGATTAATTATTGGTAATTGGGAATTGGGAATTGGGAATTGAGTCTAAAAGCATGGACAATTGGTAGTAACTCCTATCTTGCGCCATTCTTCCTTAAGGCTTTTCTGGTCGGCTCCCCAAAGAATAAATTTCTTGTGGGGGGAACGCGATGCCGCGCATAAAAGCCTTATTGAGAATGGTGCAACATCTCAGTATTAATTAACAAATGACTTGTTTCTTCTTCCTTCTTCTTTCCATCCGTTACATCCGTTACATCCGTTAGAAAATCCGTTGCCGAACTTCCTTCTTCCTTCTTTAACCTTCCAACAATTCCGTAGCATTTGTGCAGGGCAGCCAGAGCACGTAGCGATATCCAGATTCCGGGGTGCCTTGAATTGAGAGTTCACCGCCTTGAATTTCCACCAACTGGCAGCAAAGCAGCAGCCCCAAGCGTTCCCTGGCTCCATAACCAGCTAACACCGGTGCGGTATCCTCGGCATTCTGGGCCACCAAATCCGCCAACTCAGAAAACGCCAGCGTTAATCGCTGCGAACCCTGTGTCGGGAGTGGCGCTTCGAGTCCGAGGGAGTCGGTTTCCGAGTGCAATGGCGAACCGCTAAGAGATCCGGCCTTCAACAAGTAGTCGGTGTAGAGTTTAGCATGGGGCAAACTTTCCCCTAACCAAGGATGAAAAACCCAAACTCCAATGTTGATACCGTCTTCTTTCCGAGAAACGTGGACTCGAATCACGCTGCCTGCGCCAGCAGATTGAATAATGCTAAAAATTAAGTGGTGCAGCATTTGCTGAACCTTATCTTTATCCACCAACCAGATGCGCGACCCGGGCCCCATCGACAAATTAATTTCTTGCTCTCGTCTACTTGCCACCGACGACAGGATTGTCACAACCTGTTGGCACAAAGTTTCTATATCGACTGCGGTTCGCTTCAAGGTGAAAGCGGAATCGTCTAGTTCTGCCAGTTCCAAAATTTCTTCAACTAGCGATCGCAAAGAGCGGCTGCTGTCTTGGATCACGTCAATATATTCTTTTTGCTTGCTCGTTAAGGGGCCATAAATTTCTTGTTTCAACACGCTTGCCATGCCGAGGACAGAAGTGAGCGGTGTGAGCAATTCCTGCGCTAAATTATTCAGCAGTTTTACTTTAATTGAGTTAGTAGACAAATTGATAGGTTTGTTAGTCATCGCTAATTTTTATTGGTTCATTGTCGAGCGAGGGTTTGCGGTTCATTAGACCTATTCCAAAAGTCTATAACAATCTGTTTATAATTCACCACAAAAAAACTTAGTGAAGAAAAATATATATTCCTTCTTCCCTAGAAGCTCTTCCTTATTTGAGTAATTAAGATTTAATCATTGCTTCTAAAGCTGATTGCAAGTCTTGAGTGAGTTCGGCAACTGCTAACCTGCGGCTGGTTTGATATCGATCCCAACGATCGCTCACTGATATAGGTTCGCCCACGGTCATTTGTACCTGCTGTTTGCCCAACTTCGGTCTGCCGAAAGGATTTCCCCCTTTGATGCGAGCCAGTACGTCCCACAGCAGTAAAGTTGTTTCTGCCAAACGTTCTGCTGTCAGTTGTTCTGCGACGTACCTGCCCGTGACGGACACGAAACTTTCTACAAGTCTCATGTGCCACATCCGAAGGCTTGCTTCTTCAGCGAGGCGATCGGCTAATCCTCTTTCTAAGGGAGAAAGTGCTGCAATATCTTTGATATCTTCTCGGTAAATATAATCCCAGCCTGCTTGTTCCACACGGCGGCAGCGGTCTATTAAACTGCCTTTGGGCTTTAAGTTAAAATATTCTTCTGCTACTTGCAAACCCACGTCTAACAGGGCTTTCAGTCGAGCCATCATTACTTCATTTCCCGAATCATTTCCCGTTTTTTCTGGTAGCGATAATGATGTTAAAATAGATGTTTCAGGCTGTAAATTTTTATGATAAAAACGGCTGTAAAACTCTTCCATTACTGCTAGTAAATGGCTGCCCAGTCGAATCAGGCGCAGATATTGGAATTTATGATTGTGGTTTTCGGAATCGGGATTTGCGGTCTCTAAATTAGCGAGATCGGTGCGTTCTAAGGGTGGCAGTCCGCAATCAATTTCTAATTGAGTTAAAAGTTTTTCTAGGGGTTGCCAAGGTGGGTTGACATAGCGGTATTGAATGCCGATCGGCACAATTAAAACTTTTTCAGTGCGTCCGGCTTTCAGCAAATCTTCAACGCACCAGAAGCCCATTTGAGCAATTCCCGGTTCAAGGGGACTAACTATTTCATTGTGACCGTTGGTAGCGCCTTCTGGGGCGGCGGCGATCGGGAATTGGCTGTTGGCAAATAAATTGCGGGCCGATCGCAATCCGACGCGATCGATCTTCCCGCGAACAATCGGAGTGCCACCGAGTTGGGAATACAACCAGCCGACTCCTGCACCGGCCCACAGGGGAATGCCGCGATCGTAGATAAAGTGGGAATGTACCGGGAATTGCAGGGGAATGCCTTTGGCGCGCGCTGCCTGGGGAACGAGTTTCCAAATTAGTTGTCCCAAACAGTAGGGATCGTCTGAATTGGGGTGGCGGAAGGCTAACAAGAAGCGAACTTTCTGATTTTGAAATTGGTGGAAGAGTTCGGCGAGGGTTTCGACATTTTCGGCTTGAACGTGGCTGATACTCGTCCGAAATCGCAGCCACCAAGGGAATATTTGCTTACAACCTTGCATCACTAGCGGGTTGTAGGCTGGGGGTATGAATTCCAGCGGCGGCTGAACTTGGCTAATTGAATTGGGCATTTTGGGATTTTAAATTTTAGATTTTAGATTACTAGGTTGGGGTAAAAACTGCCAATTTTTAGAATGCTGAAGTTTTTTTATTAACCGCAGAGGACACAGAGGACACGGAAGAAGAGAGGAGATAGCAAAGCGTGTCAATTTAACGTCAAAAGTATGACCCGTCTTGGATTGAATATCATGTCGAGTCGATCGACCCCAATATTTTGGTCGGGGCGGGTTTACGGGGTTTCTGGCTTATATTACAGATCGGGGGTGAACTAACCCTGACAAGAATTACGATTATTTTACAGGACTAGATATGAAACCATCATATTTTTTACCCCCCTGTCCTTGACAAGGGGGATGCGAGGGGGTCAATCAATTTTAGATTTTATATTTTAGAATTGAAGCATTGATCCCACGGATAAATTCGAGGGCTTGCTTATCGGATACAGGTTTTTTATCTCTCCACGGAAGAATCCGGGGGCTTGTATCCTGGATGCTTTCGGTCAGAAACTCGACTAAAAACGAGATTTATTCTCAGTTTCAGCCTTGAACACAAATTTTTGCCATCCAAAATCTAAAATCTAAAATCCTATTGTGCGGCTTCAAATATCATTTCTTGGAAGTTAATGATATCCGATCGCGGATCGCAGTGGGTGACTTTGACTTCTAGCCGATCGCCTATTTCGACCGATCGACCAAATCGCATTGCCAATTCTAAACCCAACTCTTCCAATAAAATCAATCCCAGATTGCTGTCTTCCCTCAACCAGCGCAGCATTAAAGCTTCCCAAACTTCGTCTGGGTTGCGCCGCAAATATTCCAATCCCCAATAGCGGTTAGTTTGGCGTTCGACAGTGGATGCTTCTTTAACTGCGGTGCCGAGACACATCACAATGTCCTGTATTTCTTCAGCGGAAAAAGGCAGTGGTTCGCCCCGCAGGTGGGCTTTGATTTGGAAGTGAGTCAGCAAGTCGGTATAGCGGCGGATCGGGGAAGTAACTTGAGTGTATAATTCCAAACCCAAGCCGGCGTGGCGTCCGGGGGTAAGGCCCATTTCGCTGCGGGGCATACACCGGCGCAGGGCGCAAGCGCGGGCGGGGCCTGCGGGCACGGCCAGCAGTTCTTCATCGGGAGGAAGTTCGGGCTGCGGCTGATAGCGGTAGGGTATGGGCAGGTTGTGAGCTTGACCGTAGCGGGCGGCTAGTTCGCCGGCTAAAATCATCATTTCGGCTACTAGCATCCGGGCTGTGGAGTCGTCGATAACGTGGATTTTGATGTCGTCGCCGTTGACTTTGATGACGGATTCTGGCATGAAAATGCTGATTGCGCCTTGGGCTTCCCGCCATTTTTGACGCAGTTTGGCCGCAGAGGCGATCGCTGCTATTTCTGGTTCTGCTTCGATTCCCAACTCCAGCATTTCGTCTACGTCATCGTAGGTCAAGCGGTAGGTGGGTTTTATGGTGCTGATGTGGATGCTGTAATCTTGAGCCGCGCCGATTTCGTCTAAGGTGACGCTGAAGCTGAGCGCGCTGCACTCTTTGCCTTGAATTAAACTCATCGGCCCGGTTGCCAAAGCTGGGGGAAACATGGGGATCATTCCCGTGGGCAGGTAAACCGTAGTGGTGCGCTTTCTGGCTTCGAGGTCGAGTTCGTCTCCGGGGGAAAGCAGGCGGGTGGGATCGGCGATGTGTATCCATATCCGCTGCTGGCCGTTTTCGAGGAATTCTAAGCTGAGGCCGTCGTCGATTTCGGTGGTGCTTTCGTCGTCGATCGTGTAAACCTTGAGGTGAGTTAAATCGAGACGATTTGTGTCGGAGTCGGTTGGGGGATTTTCTAGGCAGCGTTGGGCCACTTCTAATACCTTTGCGGAGAATTGTAGGGGAATTTGGCTGCGCCGCAAAAACAGGTTTTCGTGGGTACTCCACAGGCCGAGATCGACTAGGAGACCAAATGCTGCTTCGGGGTTTTCGGACCGTTGTAAGCTGGCTAAAGTTTCTAAGGCTGGGGTGCGGTGCGTTGCTTCTTCTCCGAGGAGGGCAAAGCGTTCTAGGGCGTCGAGGCGAGTTCGATCGCTGTGTTCCCAATCTACATTTTCCCCTGCCAGCCGCTGTTTGACTCGATCCCAAAATCCTTGGGATTCTTGGTGTCGCTGCTGTTCTACTTCTTGCTGGTGTTTGATTTCGGCTACTTGGGCTGCCGGTCGCGGTTCGTAGCGATCGCCCTTTTGTTTGAAATACAGTTTGTCTGTTGATAGCAAACAGTAAGCCGCGTAACACTGGGCGGGACTGCGTTCCGAAAATAGCAGCATTGCCAGGGCTTCGGGATCTGTGGTTTCTCCGTCGCCGACTAAAAGTTCCCAAGCGACTTCCAAACTCGACGGATCTGAGTATGCTTCTACTTCTTTGAGAAATTTGGGAATATCGGAGGGTTTGTAAGTTTCTCCGACTACTTCGTAGGTGATTTGTTTGGGCGGTATGCTGTGCGGTTGACCGTTTTCGTCTACCACGACCCAGTTTTTCTTGCCGTCGGGGCGATCGGCAACTGCCAGACGGCGGTCGCCGTGCACTCTAAATTCTACTAACGTTCCCTTCTCCACTTGCCAGCTTTATATTTGAGATTTTGGATTTTTACAGTAGCCACTTATCGAGTTTCGAGCTTGCGATTTTAGATTTTGGATATTGGCAATTTTTCTGGTCAATTGTGAAAGTTAAAATCTAAAAAGTTGTTTTTTCTTCTTGCTTTTTTTTAACTTCTGACTTGTGATTAAGACTTGCGCTGCGGCTACTCTTAACCCTTTTTTGCGATTATTTAGCTGCATTCTTGCTGCACTATTAATGACAGAAAGACGTTCTTTTTGCGCAAGTCTTATTCCCAGTCCAAAATCTAAAACCCAAAATCCCAAATCCTGTTAACCTTCTTGGTTTACGAAGGGCATCAAAGCTACAATTCTTGCTCTTTTGATGCTTCTAGTCAGGTCTCGCTGCTGTTTGGCAGTCAAACCGGTAATCCGGCGGGGCAAAATTTTACCGCGTTCTGTGACGTATTTTTTGAGTAAATCGACATCTTTGTAGTCGATAGGGTCTCCAGGTTTGATGGGCGAAACGCGCCGGCGAAAGTAAGTCATGGTTTGTTGTTTGTTGACTGTTGTTTGTTGACTGTTGATTGTGAGTTTTTAGTTATTAGCCGTTAGTTGCTAGCCGTCAGGAAAGCATTGGTTAGTTATCTGCTTTTTGCCGATCAATATCAATTGCCAACAACTGATGACTGATGACTAAGGACTAATGACTAATCACTACTTGATCTCTTTGTGGGCCGTGTGCTGGTTGCAGTGGGGGCAGAACTTTTTGAGTTCCAGCCGCGCCGTCGTGTTGCGACGGTTCTTGGTGGTGGTGTACCGAGAGACGCCTTTTGAGCGTTTGCTTACGTTTGTACGGCACTCAGTACACTCTAGAGTAATTATGATGCGGACGCCTTTAGCCATAATTCTAAATAAATTTCGACTAATTTAAACACAATTTATTATCTTCTCACATTGCTCTGCACTTGGTCAAGCAATCTTCTAACTTTGATGTCTAGGGAGTAGCCACGGCGGGCTCCGACGATCATCGTCCCGCCGATGCGATCGTGGAAAGCTTGGGGAAACCTTTCGGTGGAGGTGAGGGCAACGCTACAGTCGATCGCCAGGGGCAGAATCAGCAGCAAGACGGCGGCGTTGGTAGATGTGATCCCAGCTATACCTGCGAAGGCTAAGGCGGCGCAAAAGCCCAGTAAGGCTTCGCGCTTGCAGAGTTCTTGCACTCCGGGAGTCCGGTGGAATCTGGTATCGGCAATTTTCATGTCCAAGGCCCAGCGCCCGATACTTTGACCTTGGTTTTTCCTGACGATGGCTACGCGCAGGATCAGCCACAGCAAAACAAAAAATATCGTTTGGACGATCGCATTAGTGCCCAGAAGCAAACTGGGCAGCCAAACAGCGATTCCGTCGATGCAGAGGGCCGCGGCGCGGCGGCCGAGGGATACTTTGGGAAGGAGAGGAACTAGGTCGGAACTCATAGGCAAAAAGGTCGATCGCCACTAGCTACTTTTTCATATTAAGCGGTGGATTAATCGATCGGCATCAATGGGGCGTAACTCAACTTCCAAGCCAACCGCTAATTATTCAAGCTGAAAATGGATTTTCGCCAATTCCCAACTGCTTTTTCGAGTTTTCCACTTCTTCCCAAAGTTTTTGTATTTGAGTAAATGCCTGTTCCACAGAGATTTTACCGTTAGATGTCAAGGAACTGATGTAACCCACTCGCTGAGAAAACTCTTGTAAATTCGCATTAAATACCAAATTCTCTGGCTTTACTTCACCGTAATAGCGATTTTGAGGATATAAAAAATTTGAATTTGCTACCATTGCTTTAACCTCGCCTGAAAACTTGTTTCCTGAACTAATAGATATTATAAACCGCGATGACCTTCTAAAGTTGTGTTGTAAGTAGCAGAAGTCATGTGACATTTGGCGAACTTTTTTGTGATGGCTATTACACCGACAGATCGGGGGAACAAAAACCTCCGTAATTTCACTTGTACAATTTACGCAGGCGGGGTCAACAACTAAGTTTCTGCCTTAAGGCTTATAACTTCGGATTTGCCGTCCCAACCAGGTTTTTGTTAGTGCAGGACTGAGTTATTGAAATAAGTGACAAAAAAACCAAAAATGGATAATATTATTGCAGACATCAATAGTTAGATTTTTAGTAAAAAACTGCATAATGTCTGCAAATGCGCGTCATCAGAGCATGGTAGTGGTTGAAAACTTAACTTTTATTTGCGGTCTGCTTTCCACCCTGTCCATTTTACATCAAGTTGCTCGGCTCAATATCAAGGTTGAAAATGCAATGAGACAATGCACTAACAAGGCATTGGACAGTAATTCGCAGGAGGTTTTAGGACAATGGTTGACTACTCGCTTTTCACATTGAAGCTTTTCTCGGCACTAGGCAGCGGGCTGATGGCTGGAGTCTTCTTCGCCTTCTCGACGTTTGTGATGAAAGCCCTTGCCCGACTCCAACCAGCACAGGGTATTGCCGCTATGCAAGCCATCAATATAACGGCGATCGCTCCTTTATTTATGACGGCGCTATTCGGAACGGCTGCCGCTTGCATCTTTCTGGCTATCTCGTCGCTGTTAAAGTGGCATCAACCCGGTGCCTCTTACTTGCTCCTTGGCAGCCTGCTCTATCTTGTCGGTACTATAGGAGTGACGATCGCGTTCAATGTGCCGCTAAATGATGCGCTGGCGACTGTCGATCCAAGCAGCACTGAGGGTGCGAGCCTATGGGCTAGATACTTGAGCGACTGGACGTTCTGGAATCATGTTCGGACGGCTGCGGCGCTTGCGGCATCGGCTTCACTTACCATTGCGCTCTGTTATCGAGCGGTACAATTTTAATTTTACATTTTTAATTTTGATCGATCGCGGGATAGATGCGATCGCAAAAACGAAATTTATTGAGGAGGGTAATTATATGGTTGTGCTGGTGGGCGGTCATCTTGATGTTGCTCATAAGCGTCTTTATTTGAATTAAAAGAAGCAAATAAAATAAACATTATTATCAGTAGTATGATACCTCCACACCCAGACGAAGTATTTTTTTGAGAAGGATCATCCTGTAATTGATTTGGGTTTTCGGTATTATATTCAATGTTTTGAGTAATATCTTGGGTATTATATTCAATGTTTTGAGTAATATTTTGGGTGTTATATTCAATGTTTTGACCAGTTCTATAAACTTCCCTAAGTTTTATTGCCGCGTTTGGATCGCTAAGATATTCAAGATATGCACAGGCAAACTCAACAATTGCTGTTGTATCTACACCTCTTCTACTTTTCCATACCCATGTTCCGTATTGAGTTACATATAGCAATCGCAAATGGTTTGTAAACCATCAATTATGTATAATGAGGTAGGTGAATCTAAGTAGGAGTCGAAATGTCACCCAATAAATCGTCCGAAAAATTCAGAGAGCATGAAGTCCAAGCTTTATTAGAACTAGAAAGTTTTATTGCCAGTAATCCCAACCCAAGAGAACTAAAAAGAGCCGTAGCTATCCGCATGCTAATGGAAGGTATCTGCCGAGAAACCATTCAAACTATTTTAGGAGTATCATCTCCCTTTATCAGCAAGTGGAAAATCAATTATGCGTTGCTCTTAATTGAAGGATTGCGCTTAAAACATCAAGGTTCGCAGGGACAACTTAAGCCAGAAGAACGAGAGGAAATTCTCCAATGGTTAACCAATCAAAACCACTGGGATTTATCCGCCCTACGAAACTATATAGCCGAGCGGTATCAGATTGAGTTTCAATCTAAAACCAGCTACTATCAACTCTTTAAGTCAGCCGGAATTAGCTGGAAAAAGTCTCAAAAAAAGAACCCCAAACGGGATGAAGAACTGGTCAAAAAAAAGCATGAAGAAATTTGTAAAAATCTGGAAGAACACCGGGAAGCTATAGAGTCGGGAACGCTGGTGGTGTATTTAATTGATGAGTGCCATCTTCTCTGGGGAGATGTCTGTGGTTATCTTTGGGGAAAGCGCAATGAGAGGATAGAAATACCGCTAGTGAATGAAAGAGAAAAACAAACTTATTATGGCGCAATAAATCTTTTAAGAAAACAGTTGGTTCTGCGAGAATATGCGAGTGCAAATTCCGAAAATACGGTCGCTTTCCTCAAGGATTTACAATCTTTAAATCCGGCAGCGCGACATTTGATTATTTGGGATGGAGCTAGCTATCACAGATATAAAGAGATGAAAGCTTATCTAGAAGAAATTAATCTCGGTAAAGAGAAGGATGAATGGCCTTTAACTTGTATATTGTTTGCTCCCAATGCTCCCGAACAGAATCCCGTAGAAGATATTTGGCTAAATGCCAAGACTTGGTTGAGAAAATTTGGGAAGCGTCTGAGTTCTTTTTCCTTAGTTAAATGGTTCTTTAATTTTACCATACAGGAGCAAAGTTTTGACTTTCCCAAGCTACACAAATTTGGTGATTTTGAGCCAACATTCTCATGAAACTACTGCTCGCTCGAACTCTCGATCGATTTATGAATGATTTACGATCGCTATATTTATTGATTTTTTGTTTTCCTTCCTTAGATGTCTTAAAATTAGTAGGTGCTTTATTAGGAGGTTTCCCTATTGCAGTGTAAAGATTAGTAAGAGAAACTTGTTTATTCTCAATTGTTATTTCAATTCCATTAGAAATTAAGTTTGCCATAATTACACCAGGATTTTGAATTACTTAAATTTTGATCTTTGCTGCTCCATCATCAATCAACTGTTTTACATCTTTATCAACTGGATTATCTAGGGGTAGATAGGCACCTAGGATGCAGCGATCGATCGCACATAGTCATATAGTCATGGCTTTAATTTCATTCTTTTGGTAAATTTGGATCTTCGCGACAAGTCGAGAGTGGTAATGCTTCACCGCCTTGAATCGTGATAATCCTCATCCGACTGCTATCTACAACAACATTTAAACAAGCACAGTTATATCCGTGATTGCCATTGGTTAAAACAACTTCTTTCCCATCAGAGATGGGAATGGTATCCATTCCTTTAGGTGGAGATTTACCTTGCTGTGAGATAGTCCAAGTGCCATCTCTGTCTTTTAAATACCAATTTTTAGGTGTGGGATTTTGCAACCATCCACACCTAGTTTCTGTAGCCTTAACAGGCAAAGCTATGACAGAAATAAAGGAGATGATAGCCAGCATAAGCAAGCTTCTTTTCATAACTCTAATCATTTCATCACCTCTTTGGTAAAGTATCACTACAACCAGCTTCTTTAAATTGTTGAAGCAACCGATTTCTATCCGCTGGGGGAAGGGAACTCATTAATTTAGCTGGAGTGACTAGCGGTTTAGGCCAAGCGTATACGAGCATACCAGCTTCATTATTTCTAATCTGAATAAAAACGACTCCTAAATAGTTGCCTTGTTGAATGAGACTCGCGAAATTAGTGGTTTTGATGGATTTTCCAGAGATAGTTCCTTGAGCAAAACTTATCCCCATGTCATTTTCTGTGGGAATAAAAGTTTCTATAATACAAACTTTACCTTTAAGAGTTGAAGGGTAAATATTTTGAGTTTCTTCTAGTGCCGTCCATTGACCGAGAAAAGGTGCTACATCAGGATTAACTGGCAACCAAGCTCTAACAAACGTTTTCAATTCCTGAGTCTCCGTTTCATTACGGCGGTCTCGAATATAAAAATCACGATTCCCCGGCGACGGCGAAGCCACAAAATTGCGAAACCGATTCATTAATTGCTGCAATTCATTCTCAGTTGGGTATCGTTTAGATTGTTGTGCAATAATTGGTAAACAGGAACCAAAAATTATTAAATTGACCATCAAGGCTACTAGCCGGCATTTTCTCATAAGTAATACTCTCAAGTTCTGTTAACCCTTAATTTACCCGCAAATCAGCACATCTCCTCCTTGCTCGTAAAACCTATGTATAAACCACCACTCCCACCACCCCAACTCGATCGCACGCCAATCACCTCCGATCGCACTGTGCTAAATAAAACATACGCGATCGGCAAAAAAGCAGAGCGTCACAATTTGGCAAAACTAATGACCTGTGCGATTATATTACTGCCTGCAAACCTAGCTTTTTCTGCTTCTACTTACTTAGGTAGCGAACTTAGTGCTGAGGCTGACAGCGCTAAATTTACTCAAAAGGTTAACATCATCCTGGCTCAAAATAGCACCCAGGTTCCGCTGAGCATTCGGTATGGTGGGACAGAAGCTAGGGGAGGCTTTGTCCTCATGCGACTTACTGCACCGAATCGAGATACAACTCAACCGGCTTACGGTGGCAAGCTTGGTCTCTACGATGTTCATCTTGCCAAAATGTTTGAAACTTCCCATTTTTTGTGCCAGCAGTTTAGAGGCGTTCCCGGTTATGAATGGGTTTATTCAGCAGGTAATGGAAGTATTCGCATGGGAAACTTTAGAATTCCCTGTAGTTTAGCTAGCGAAACGGCTTCAACTTACGGCTTAGGTAAGCCAGAACGCACAAGCATTGCCAAAGATACCGAGGGCGGCCCTCCTGAATCAGATGTCTATTCTATTCCGATTTTAGACATCACCGGTTCTAAGGTTCAGCGGTGGATGAATTTTGTGCAAAATTTTAAACCAACTAGCAGGGATATGTAGCCACCTGCGAGACTAAACGCTCAAACCTGCAATAAGCGTCATTTCTCAGCGTTCGACCGATCGCAACTCGACTCATCTGGCCAAATGTCTCACGCCGAAGTCCAGGATTGTTTGCAACTATAATGGAATTGATGGCTCACTCTCAGAAGACTCAGGCTAAAATCTAGGATTAAGGTGAGGACACGCATCAAATAGGCTCTTTTTCATTCTTCCTTCTTCCTTATGTCTCTCAATGTGCGTCAAGCGAAGCTATCCCGAAGAAAATCGCCCCGTCCCAAACCCCGGCTGAGGCAAGTTTTAATTAGACTTGCCATCGCCGTAATTGCTGCTATTATCGCCTTCAACCTTCCTCACTCTTTAATTCCAGTGTTTAAAGAATCCGTATCCCAAGCAGCGCCGGCACCAGAAATCCAGAACTTGCTCGCCGGCAAGCGCAAAATTGTGATAGTGGGCGACAGCATCACCGAGGCAGGTAAATACCCCGGAGGTTACGTTTGGCTGCTGCAACGCTATCTGAATGCCCTTTATCCCGATCGCACCATCGAAATCGTCAACGCGGGGATCGGCGGTAACAAATCGACTGATATGCAAGCGCGCTTCCAGAAAGATGCGATCGACCAAAAGCCAGGTTTAGTGATGATTAATGTCGGAGTCAACGACGTTTGGAACGCTTTCTTCGACTTCCCAAACAATCAGTTTTATCCGGAAGGCAACTGGTCCGCGGGAGTGCAAGTGGCAGAATATCGGGAGAAAATAACTCAAATGGTGTTGGCCGCCAAAGCCGCAGGAATTCGAGTTGTACTGCTTTCTCCTACTCTGATAGGGGAAAGTATCGACGGCCCAGAAAATCGCAGGTTGCAACAGTATGTTGCCGCGATGCGAGAAATTGCGTTAGAGAATCAGTGCTTGTTTATTGATTTGAATACGCCTTTTCGGGAAGTTATTGGCACGTATCAAAAGCACGCGGGCAAGACTCTGAATTTGTTGGCTGCAGATGGAGTTCACCCGAATCCGTCGGGGTATCAAATTATGGCTTTTACTATTTTGCGAGGTTTGGGAGTACCCTCAAATGATATTGAGAATTTAGAAGTCAAAAAGTGAATCTTTGAATTTAGTTGATTGTTGACGGTTGGCTGTTGACTGTTGACTGTTAATTGAAAGTCTCCAGGGTAAAATCCCGCTGATTTCTCTCTGGACTTAATCTTTCAAATCTCAAATCTCAAATCATTCAATTGGCGGATGATACCGCTTCAACCAACAACTACCGATAATCACCAACGCCACCACAACAATAATTTCCGTCCAAAAAAAAGAAAGGAAATCGCTTGCAGTTCCCACCGGAGGCACCCCCGGCTGAGCATTGCGAATCGCGGGAAAAGCAAACAGCATGACAGCAGTCCAACTCAGCATTCCCACTTCCGGCAACTTGCCTGATTTCATCACTTTCAATGCTAGCAAAAATGCCATTATTGACAACACCCACATGATCACAATAATCACTAAGGCAAAGAATTTGACCGGGAGCGATCGAGTTGCAGAAACATCAATATAAATAAAGATAGATGAATTCTCCTCCATCGGCTTATAACTGATGTCGAAACCTGGAACGTCGGCATTAAACTTAAATTCCAGCGGCACGGGATTCAGTTCAAATGGAGCAAACTTTTTACCGATCGAAGGCAGCGGGTCAATGGAAATAGCTACTTTAGCAATGTGCCTATCAAACGGGTAATTGTTAATTTTTCCTTTGACTAAGTTAAACTTCAATGCAGGGACAATCATCGGTTTGCCTTCTTTAAAGGTAATTTCCGAATCCTGTACATTTGCGCCGTTAACTGTCATTAACAAGTCTTGAGCCGGGTAAGTTGGCCCTTTTTTATAGATACCTTTGAGTTCAAACTGCAAGCGGGCTTCTAGTTCGTTTTTAATGGGATCGACGGCAATTAATGTCATTTTGACCTCAACCAACCCTTTGGACGCTACAGTGCTTTCTGGAGATGGATTGTAAGGCTCTTGAGCGTTAGCATTGTGAGAGTAAATAGATAAGATGATTGCGAAAATTGCGAGGAAAGTGCAAATTAAAATAAGTATTTTTTTTAAATTAAATGTGTTGATAGTTGGCATTTATTATGATATTTTTCATCTTGAATAGTTGTTAGCACTCCCGGCAATCCGCCAGGGGTCTCAACCCCTGGCTCATAGCGAAAGTCGGTTGAAACTGAGATCTTGCACCATTCTCAATTAGCCATACGGCCAACCACTAACAGTGATGTCAAAACCCTGCTGACGAGCTAAACTCTGGGTGCGATCAATATTAATTAACAGCCCCAAAACTACTAGAGATGCCAACAAAGTTTCTCTCGCCAGTAGCGCCGCGTCTCCCCAATC